>DRMK01000033.1 GCA_011322575.1 Gammaproteobacteria bacterium | reverse complement strand
TACCGCCAACCGGGAGGGTGCGCTCAGTATCTTCGATCTGGTTCGGGATGAGCAACCCACTCTGGACCAGCGTCTGCCCTCGGTGACCGAGGGGGCCCGGGTTACCACCATGAAACTGCTGGCGGGCGGGATCTCGCTGATGATAGGGAGCTCGGATGGACGCATCTCCCAATGGTTCCCGGTGCGGGACGAATCGGGCAAGTTCGTCTTTACCAGGATCCGCGATTTCGACTCCCAGTCGGCCCCCATTGTCTCCCTGGCGCCCGAATTCTACCGCAAAGGGTTTCTCGCCGCCGACAGCTCCGGGCAGCTTGGCATCTATCATGCCACGGCGCACCGTACGCTGCTGCTGGAGAAGGTAGCATCGACCCGACTTGCGCAGCTGGCGGTCGCGCCGCGGGCCAATGCCATGCTTGGAGAGGATAGCGACGGAAATATCCATTTCCTGCATATCGATAACAAACATCCGGAGATCTCGTTCTCCTCCTTGTGGGGCAAGGTATGGTATGAGAACTATGACGAACCGGCATACGTCTGGCAGTCCTCGTCCGCCAGCGACAGCTTCGAGCCCAAGCTGAGCCTCACCCCAGTAACTTTCGGTACCCTCAAGGCGGCCTTCTACGCCATGCTGGTGGCCCTTCCCCTGGCCATCCTGGGAGCCATCTACACCGCTCAGTTCATGGCGCCACGCATGCGCCGGATCGTAAAACCCACTATCGAGATCATGGAGGCGCTGCCTACGGTCATTATCGGGTTCCTGGCCGGGCTGTGGCTGGCGCCGGTGCTGGAGACTCATCTGCCCGGCATGTTTGCGCTGCTGCTCGTACTGCCGCTGGGAATTCTCCTGTTCGCCTTCATCTGGACCCGGCTGGTGCCGGACTCCATCAGGCACATGATTCCGGACAACTGGGAGGCTGCTCTGTTGCTGCCGGTAGTGGCGCTGCTGTCCTGGTTTTCCTTCGGCACTAGCCCGTTGCTGGAGCGGCTGCTGTTTGGCGGCGACATGATCCATTGGCTAACCCATGAGATGGGAATCCCGTTCGATCAGCGCAATTCCCTGGTGGTGGGAATCGCCATGGGTTTCGCGGTAATCCCCACTATCTTTTCCATGGCCGAGGATGCCCTGTTCGGGGTGCCCAAACACCTGATCCGGGGTTCGCTCGCCCTGGGAGCGACCCCCTGGCAGACCTTGACGCGGGTAGTTCTGCTCACCGCCAGCCCCGGCATCTTCGCTGCCGTGATGATCGGGCTGGGACGCGCCGTGGGCGAGACCATGATCGTACTGATGGCCACCGGCAATACGCCGGTGATGGATCTCAGTATCTTTCAGGGGATGCGCACCCTGTCGGCCAACATCGCGGTGGAGATGCCGGAGGCCGAGGTGGCGAGCACCCACTACCGGGTTCTGTTTCTGGCGGCCCTGGTGCTGTTTACCCTGACCTTTCTCTTCAACACCCTGGCGGAGATGGTGCGTCAGCGGCTGCGCAAGAAGTACAGCAATCTATGAAAGGATGGTTCAAGAGCGGTTCCCCCTGGGTCTGGCTTTCCGCCGCGGCGGTGAGCGTATGTATCCTGCTGGTGGTGGCCCTGCTCGGCCTGATCGCTGCGCGTGGCCTGGTGTTCTTCTGGCCCAAGCAGGTGCTGCAGGCCCACTACCAGGATCCCTCCGGCGGCAGCTACCGCCTGATCGGTGAAATCCAGGATGCCGAGGAGATCCCCGCCGGCCGCCTGCGGGAGAGCGGCATAGAGCTTCCCGGTGATGAGGACTCCTACACCCGCTACCTGATCAAGACCGGCAACCGCGACACCCTGGGCATGGATTTTCGCTCGGTGCTGCCCGATTTCATGGAGAAGGTGGAGTATCCCGCCGGGCTGATGGTGGTGGAACGCCGGGAGTGGGGCAATCTGTACGGTTATCTGAAGGAGGTCAGGGAAAACGGCCAGACAGTGGCGCAGGGGGACTCCGCGGCGGCGGAACTCCAGCGCAGGCTGGAGCGCGCGCTGGAGCTGTTCGGCCGGATCCGGCATATCGAGAAGGATCTGATTGGGTCCATCAACTATCAGCTGGAGCAGCTGCGCCTGGAGGAGCGCCGCCTGGATCTGGGTGGCGACCACGATCCCGCCAGCCGGGCCGCCATCGAGGCGCGGCGCAAGGATCTGCAAGATCGATATGAGGAGCTGCAGAAGGAGCGCAACGACCTGTTTCCCCAGCTTAACCGGGACAGCTTCACGGCGGAGATCATGACCGGCCAGCTGGTGGAGGTACCGCTGGCCAAGGTGGTGCGTTTCTACTTCCCCAATGCCATGGGACCGCTGGACAAAATCGGGCACTACTTCGGCAAGCTGTGGGAGTTCGTCAGCGACGAGCCGCGCGAGGCAAACACCGAGGGAGGGATCTTCCCCGCCATCTTCGGCACCGTGATGATGGTGCTGCTGATGTCGGTACTGGTCACGCCGTGCGGAGTAGTGGCGGCGGTCTATCTGCGCGAGTACGCCAGGCAGGGGTTAATCGTGCGCCTGATCCGGATCGCGGTGAACAACCTGGCAGGGGTGCCGTCCATCGTGTACGGGGTGTTCGGGCTGGGATTCTTCGTCTATTTTCTGGGCGGAAACATCGATGCCCTGTTCTATCCCGAGGCGCTGCCATCCCCCACCTTCGGCACCCCGGGGATCCTCTGGTCATCCATAACCCTGGCCCTGCTCACCCTGCCGGTGGTGATCGTGGCAACGGAAGAGGGGCTGGCGCGTGTTCCGCGCTCCATCCGCGAGGGAAGCCTGGCCCTGGGTGCCACCAAGGCCGAGACCCTGTGGCGCACCGTTCTGCCCATGGCCAGCCCGGGCATGATGACAGGCCTGATCCTGGCGGTGGCGCGCGCTGCGGGCGAGGTGGCACCGCTGATGCTGGTAGGGGTGGTCAAGCTGGCCCCGTCACTGCCCCTGGACGGCAATCCGCCATTCCTGCACCTGGATCGCAAGTTCATGCACCTGGGGTTCCACATCTATGACGTGGGTTTCCAGAGCCCCAACGTGGAGGCGGCCCGGCCGCTGGTATATGCTACCTCGCTACTGCTGATCCTGGTCATCGTGGTCCTCAACCTGACGGCCATCCGTATTCGTAATCATCTGCGTGAAAAATACCGTTCACTGGAGTCCTGACAGAACCATGTACGAGAACAGCACCAACATTCCGGCGGTCGATGTCGGCGCTCTGCAGGGCGGCGTGTCGTCCACCGCCACCCTGGATGACGAGAAGATCGCCATAGAGGTGAAAAACCTCGATTTCTATTACGGCGACAGCAAGGCCCTGAAGGGTATCGACATGGTGATCCCGGAGAACCGGGTGACCGCTTTCATTGGACCCAGCGGCTGCGGCAAGTCCACCCTGCTGCGCTGCTTCAACCGCATGAACGACCTGATCGACGATACCCGCATCGAGGGGGAGATCCTGTTGCACGGGCAGAACATCTACCACAAGACGGTAAACGTGGCCGACCTGCGCCGCAGGGTGGGAATGGTATTCCAGAAACCCAACCCCTTTCCCAAATCCATCTTCGAGAACGTGGCCTACGGCCTGCGCATTCAGGGTATCAACGATCGGCGCCGCCTGGCGGAGGTGGTGGAGCGCTCCCTGAAGGGGGCCGCGCTATGGGACGAGGTCAAGGACCGGCTGGACGACAACGCCCTGGGGCTCTCCGGGGGCCAGCAGCAGAGACTGGTCATCGCCCGCGCCATAGCCATCGAACCGGAGGTGCTGCTGCTGGACGAGCCCGCCTCGGCGCTGGACCCCATCTCCACCCTCAAGCTGGAGGAGCTGATCTACGAACTGAAGTCCAGCTACACTATCATCATAGTCACCCACAACATGCAGCAGGCGGCGCGGGTCTCCGACTACTGCACCTTCCTGCTGATGGGCGAGCTCATAGAGATGGCAAACACCAACACCCTCTTCACCAACCCGCAACAGAAACAGACCGAAGACTACATTACCGGCCGATACGGATAGCAAGATGAACGACTCAACCTTTCCTCACCACATATCCCAGCAGTTCGACGCCGATCTGGAGGAGGTGCGTAACAACGTGCTCGCCATGGGCGGCCTGGTGGAGCAGCAGCTGGCCAACGCCCTCACCGCGCTCACGGAGAACGATGTAAGCCTCGGCGAAGAGGTGATCACCAACGACTACAAGGTAAACGCCCTGGAGGTCACCATCGACGAGGAGTGCAACCGCATCCTGGCCTTGCGCCAGCCCACCGCCATCGACCTGCGCCTGATCGTCGCCATCATCAAGACCATCACCGACATGGAGCGCATCGGTGACGAGGCCGAGAAGATCGGCCATCTGGCGGTACAGCTGGCGGATCAGGGTGGCAACGACAAGTTCAGCGCCCTGGCCCACCTGGGAGAACACTCGCGCCGCATGGTGCACGATGCCCTGGACGCCTTTGCGCGCCTGGACGTGGAGCAGGCCATCCAGGTGGTAAAGGAGGATCTGAAGACCGACAGGGAGTACGAGGCCATCTCGCGCCAGCTGATCACCTTCATGATGGAGGACCCGCGCTCCATCAGCCGTTTTCTCAACGTGATGTGGGCGGCGCGCTCCCTGGAGCGCATCGGCGACCACGCACGCAACATCTGCGAATACATCATCTACCTGGTAAAGGGCAAGGATGTGCGCCACACCAGCCTGGAGAAGATGGAGCAGGCTGCGCGGGAGCCGCGCTAACATGGCAACCCTCTGCTACCAGGATCTGGTACCGGTGGAGTGGGAGCCACTCCGGCACCCCCTCGACGCCGGACAGCGCCAGCGCTACCAGCGCGACAACGTGGTCCTGCTACAGGGGGTGCTCCTGGTGGACGAACAGCCCATCATCGAGCACGACGAGGAGCTCTCTGCCCTGGGACAGGAGCTGCAGCGCATCGATCACAAGCTGAACCTGGTTCTGGAGCTTCTCAGCCAGACCCTGCGCAGCTGGCGCAAGCTGCCAGACCCGGTAGCGGTCAGAATAACCGCTGACGCCGTTCAATGGGAAGCTGCCGAAGGTCCTCCGGAGGATTCGGCGGTGTTGGTGAAACTCTATATGAATCCAGCGGTTCCGAACCCTCTCGTGGTTTGGGGGACGGTATGTTCCAGGTTTGTCAGGGATGGTTCCGGCTGGAGCGAAGTGCGTTTTGAACAGCTTGACACCCAGGTTCAGGAGCTGCTGGAGAAGGTGGTTTTCCGACAGCACCGGCGCCAGATCGCCCAGCGGAGGACCCAAAAACAGGCGCAGCCATAAAATTTGTCGTGACAATATTTTGACATAATAAAACATACATGCTAATCTTCCCTCCCCTACAGGCCCACGAGTATCGCAGCGGAGGAGAGGGGGATGCGTACAACGACCACCGTCTTGCTGATTGAGCAGGATGTAGAGCGCCGTAAGGATCTCACCACCATTCTGGACTTCATGAACTGGAAACCGCTACCCGTCACGGCGCGCGACTGTGGGGCGGTGCTGGCCGATCTCGAAAACCGCCCCAGCTTCGTCATGTTGGGCGACAGCAGACCGGGCGATATCCTGGACGCGGTAAATCAGATCCGCGCCCGCTTCCCCGACATACCGGTACTGCTTCTTCAGGAGCGCGGCAGGGAAGGCAAGATAGGAGATCTGGTGGAAGGAAACCACGCAAGTACCCTCAAGTACCCCTTTCGCCAGAGCGATCTCACCGAGGCCCTGTACCGCGCCAAGAGCAGCGGCAAACGTGCTCCCCGGGGCAAACAGGAAAACACCCTAGAGCTGTTCCGCAGCCTGGTGGGCAACAGCGTCGGGATCCGCAAGGTGCGCCAGCTCATCCTCCAGGTGGCCGACTCCAGTGCCAACGTATTGATCCTGGGGGAGTCCGGCACCGGCAAGGAGGTGGTGGCGCGCAACCTGCACTATCATTCGGCGCGGCGTGGTCCGTTCGTTCCGGTCAACTGCGGCGCGATTCCCGCCGATCTGCTGGAGAGCGAGCTGTTCGGCCACGAAAAGGGGGCCTTCACCGGAGCCATCAGCACCCGCCAGGGGCGCTTCGAGATGGCCGATGGCGGTACCTTGTTCCTGGACGAGATCGGCGACATGAGCCTACCGATGCAGGTCAAGCTGCTGCGCGTCCTGCAGGAGCGCACCTTTGAGAGGGTGGGCAGCAACAAGAGCATCACCGCCAACGCCCGCATAGTGGCGGCAACCCACCGCAGCCTCGAGGATCTGATCAAGGAGGGCAAGTTCCGCGAGGATCTCTACTACCGCCTCAACGTGTTCCCCATCGAGATGCCTCCCCTGCGCGAGCGCGTCGAGGACATTCCGATGCTCATAGACGAGTTGATTACCCGTATCGAGCACGAGAAGCACTCCTCGGTCCGTTTCTCGCCCGACGCCATCAACGCCCTGAGCCGCTACCCATGGCCGGGCAACGTGCGCGAGCTCTCCAATCTCATCGAGCGGCTGGCCATCATGTTCCCGTGCGGAGTAGTGGATGTGGCCGATCTGCCACCCAAGTTCCATCTTCCCTCATCACCCAGCAGTGCTCCCGCGGACAACGGAGCGCTCACCCCGGCGGTGGACAACAGCGCCGTCCACCGCCTTCCCTTCGAGGGGTTCGATCTCAAGCAGTATCTCAATAACTTGGAGTACGCGCTGATCAAACAGGCCATGGAGGAGTCCGGCGGGGTGGTGGCCCATGCTGCCAAGCGGCTCAACCTGCGCCGCACCACCCTGGTGGAGAAGCTGCGCAAGTACGGATTGCAGCGCCGCGACCGCGGAGTGGAGGAGGAACGCGCCCCCAGCGTATGAGGGGGAAAGCGTCACCCTTGCTCATCGCAAATCATAACAAATTGAAATATAATGAAATACATAAGCAACAACAGGTACCGGAAGTGCCGAAAAACCGGCACCCGCAGCCCCGGATCTGTTGCTGTTTTGACACGTTCTAGTACTCTTTCAAGGTAATAAATCACCTCCCTGAACCCGCATCTGCTGTCGGCATGGTTCTTGCTGCTTGGCTGACAGATCATTCGCGGGATACACCTACTCTTGAACACGGCACTCTGCAGTAAAAACACGGCAACCCCTTCATACCCTCCCCGGCCGGTCGGGGAGAGACGGCTGGCGGCCCGGCTGGAGGGCCTCCTCAACGTGCTCCCCGCCGGGGTGGTGGTGCTGGATGGCAACGGCCGCATTCAGCAGGTTAATCCCGCGGCCAAACGGTTGCTGGGCGAACCGCTGCTCGGGCGGGAGTGGATAGAGGTGATCCGCCGCGCCTTCGCGCCGCAGCCCGGTGCCGGCTGCGACCTGAAGCTGGCGGACGGGCGGCTGGTGAGCCTCGCCACCTGTCCGCTGGAGGGGGAGGCGGGCCAGATCCTACTGCTCAACGACGTCACCGAGACACGCACGCTGCAGGAGCAGGCCAGCCGTAACCAGAGGCTGACGGCCATGGGCAGAATGGCTGCGGCCCTGGCCCACCAGATCCGCACCCCGCTCTCCTCCGCCATGCTCTACGCATCGCATCTGAAACGGCCGGAACTGGATGGGGCACGGCGCCAGGAGCTGGCGGAGCGGGTGCTGGAACGGATGCGTCACCTGGAGCAGCTGCTGAACGACATGCTGCTGTTCGCCCACGGCGGGCTGGGGTGGGGCGAACGGCTGGCCGCGGATGCGCTGCTGCGGGAGCTGTACGAGGCGGTGGAGCCGCAGGCCCGCGAACAGCACATCACCCTGGTAGCAGAGTGCGACAGCGGAGGTGGGACGGTTCTCGGCAACCGCCGGCTGCTGCTGAGCGCACTGCAGAACCTGGTAGGCAACGCCATGCGGGCGGTGGGGGCGGGGGGAACCATCACCCTGCGCCTCCAGAGGGACGGGGAGCGGCGGCTGGCTATCCAGGTGGCGGACGACGGGCCGGGGATCCCCCCCGAACTGCGGGAGAGGATCTTCGAGCCGTTCGTCACCGGTCACGGGGGAGGCACCGGGCTGGGGCTGGCGGTGGCGCGCCAGGTGGCCCGCGTCCATCACGGCGACCTTCAGCTGGCCTCGACGCCAGGCGGAGGGAGCACCTTCAGCCTGTGGTTGCCGCTGGCCGAACAATCCAACCAATCCGACGGCAGGGGGTAGAGAGATGGCAGATTCATCGGTACTGGTGGTAGAGGACGACAAGAGCCTGCTGGACGCGCTGCGGGACACGCTGCAGCTGGGAGGTTTTCGGGTCCATACCGCCGCCAGCGGCAGCGCCGCGCTGTCGCTGCTGGAGCGCGAGAGGGTGGGAATGGTGATCAGTGACGTGCAGATGGAGCCCATGGATGGCCAGGTATTGCTGGGCCGCATCAAGGAGAGATACCCGGATCTGCCGGTCCTGCTGATGACCGCCTACGGCACCATCCAGAAGGCGGTGGCGGCCATGCGCCAGGGGGCGGCCGACTACCTGGTCAAGCCGTTCGAGGCCGAGGTGCTGGTGAGCGCGGTGGCGCGCTACCTGGGCAGCGGCTCCTCCGGGCAGATGGATCTGGTGGGAGAGGATCGGCGCACCCGGGAGCTGCGGGAGCTGGCGCGGCGGGTGGCAACCAGCAACGCCACGGTGCTCATTACCGGCGAGAGCGGCACCGGCAAGGAGGTGCTGGCACGCTATCTCCACCGCCATTCGGCGCGCGCCGAGCAGCCCTTCGTGGCGGTCAACTGCGCGGCCATACCGGACAACATGCTGGAGGCCACCCTGTTCGGCTACGAGAAAGGGGCGTTCACCGGCGCCTATCAGGCGGCGCCGGGGAAGTTCGAGCAGGCCCAGGGGGGGACCCTGCTGCTGGACGAGATCTCGGAGATGGAGCTGGGGCTGCAGGCCAAGCTGCTGCGCGTGCTCCAGGAGCGCGAGGTGGAGCGCCTGGGGGGGCGCAAGGCGATCCAGCTGGATGTGCGGGTACTGGCCACCTCCAACCGCGACATGCGGCAGCTGGTGGCCGAGCACGGCTTCCGCGAGGATCTCTACTACCGTCTCAACGTGTTTCCGCTGCGGATCGCACCGCTGCGGGAGCGCAGGGACGACATCCTCCCGTTGGCGGAGTATCTGCTGGAGCGCCACGCCCGTGACGCGGGCCGCCCCATCCCCTCCCTGGATGCGGAGGCCCGCAGGCGCCTGCTGGGATACCACTGGCCCGGCAACGTGCGCGAGCTGGACAACACCATCCAGCGCGCCCTGATCCTGCAGGGGGGAGACAGGATTATGGCACGGGACCTGCATCTGGAACATGCGACGGAGCAGGGTCCCTCGCAGCCCGACGGCACATCCGGGGACCTGAATGACAGCGTCAGGCGGCAGGAGTACCAGATCATAGCCGACGCCCTGCGGGAGCCGGGCAGCAGCCGCAAGGCGGTGGCGGCCCGGCTCGGTATAAGTGAGCGCACGCTCCGCTACAAGTTGGCCAGGATGCGCGAAATGGGGATGGAGATCCCGGCCTGACAGCAACCAATTGAGGGGGGATCACCATGAGCCAGATCGACACCAGCGGCATGCTGGCACAGATGCGCGCCTTGGCGGAACAGGCCCGCGGCGCCACACCCGCGGAGCAGCCGGGGGAGTCCGACTTCACCGCGCTGCTGCAGCGCTCCATCGACCGGGTCAACGAGCTGCAGCAGCAATCGCGCAGCGCCAAGGAGGCGTTCCGGACCGGAGAGGGGGAGTTGAGCCTGGCCGAGGTGATACTGGCGTCGGAGAAGGCGGGTATCGCGTTCCAGACGCTGCTGCAGGTGCGCAACAAGGTGGTGCAGGCCTACAAGGATGTGAGCAACATGCCCCTGTAGTCCGAAAGTTTCACCCGGCCACTGAAATTTCGCTGTAAACCAGTGTGATCATGGGAAATATCTGGAATATCGATAACCCGATACGACGGCCACGCTCCCCGGTGAAACATTCGGGATAGGGCCAGACGGAACCCACGGAGACCGAAACACAACCATCATGGCAGAGGCAACATCACCCGGCATTTCCGACTACCTGGAGGGCTTCAGGCGCCTCCCGCTGGCGCGCCAGATCGGCCTGATCGCGGCCGTGGCGGCGGTCATTGCCCTGACGGTACTGGTGCTGATGTGGGCCCGGCAGCCCACCTACAGGACCCTCTACAGCAGCCTGGAGCTGCGGGATGCGGGGGAGATAGTGCAGGCCATCGAACAGCTCAAGGTTCCCTACCGGCTGGAGGAGAAGAGCGGCGACATCATGGTTCCGGCCGGCAAGGTACACGAGGTTCGCCTGCAACTGGCCGCCCAGGGGCTGCCCAAGGGGGGTGGCGTGGACGGCTTCGAGCTGCTGGATCGGCAGCAGGGGTTCGGGATCAGCCGTTTCATGGAGTCCACCCGTTACCAGCGCGCCCTGGAGGGGGAGCTGGCGCGCTCCATAGCCACTATCGAGAGCGTGCGCAGCGCCCGGGTGCATCTGGCGCTCCCCAAACAGTCGGTATTCATCCGCGACCGGGAGAAGCCCAGCGCGTCGGTGGTGGTCAATCTCCACCGCGGTTACACGCCAACCCGGCAACAGGTGCAGGCCATGGTGCATCTGGTGGCCTCCAGCATCCCCGGCCTGGCGGCGGATCGGGTCACAGTGGTGGATCAGGGGGGCACCCTGCTGACCGGTCGGGACAGATCCGGCGAGCTGGAGCTGAGCAACCAGCAGTTCGCCTACACCCGCCGCGTGGAGCGGAGCTACGTAGAGCGCATTGAGACCATTCTGGCCCCCATTCTGGGCAACAACGGGGTCAAGGCACAGGTATCCGCCGAGCTGGATTTCACCCGCAGCGAACGCACGAGGGAGAGCTACGACCCGGACAACAGCGTAATCCGCAGTGAGCAGCGGGCCGTGGAGCAGCTCTTCGACGGGACCGAAAGCGGGATCCCGGGGGCGCTGAGCAACGAGCCGCCGGGCGCCGCCGTGGCGCCCGAGCAGGCCGGCGCCACAGATGCGGAAAATGGTGGGCCACCACTGCGCCGCAAGAGTAACACCACCATCAACTACGAGGTGGACAAGACCATATCCCACATCCGGACGCCGATTGGCACGGTGCGCCGCCTGTCGGTGGCGGTGGTGGTGGACGACAAGCTCACCACCGACGAAAACGGCGAGCCGCAGCGCACGCCGCGTAGCCCCGAGGAGCTAGAGCAGCTGACCGCCCTGGTCAAGGAGGCGGTGGGTTTCAACGCCGAGCGTGGTGACAGCGTCAACGTGATCAGCGCCTCGTTTGTTGCCGAGCCCGAGGACAAGGAGGAGGAGCCGCCCCTGTGGCAGCAGCCGTGGGTATTCGACATCGGCAAACAGCTGCTGGGATGGATCCTGGCACTGATCCTGATCTTCGCGGTGCTGCGCCCGCTGCTGCGCAGCCTTACCCAGATCCCCTCCCCGGCCACTCGGGGGGAAGAAGGGGATCTGGATGAGTACGAGCTGCAGGAGGAGCTGAGCCGGGAGGAGGCTCAGCGCGAGCGGCGCAACCCGGCAGCCAGCCATGAGGAGAATCTGCAGACCGCCAAGGAGATCGCCAGGCAGGATCCCAAGCGGGTGGTGCAGGTAGTACGCACCTGGCTGGAGGAGGAGCAACCCAGTGGCTGACGCGGTGCAGAAGGAGCTACCGGAGAAGCGTCCCCTGACCGGCGTGGAGCGGGCCGCAATCCTGCTACTCTCCATCGGCGAGGAGGATGCCGCAGAGGTGATGAAACATCTGGGGCCGCGCGAGGTGCAGAAGCTGGGCGCCACCATGGCCAAGCTCAGCAGCATCACCCGGGACCAGGTGGCGGGGGTGCTGCACCGGTTCTGCGAGCTGGCCGAGAGCCAGACCTCGCTGGGGCTGGAGGCGGAGGAGTACATCCGCAGCGTGCTGGTCAAGGCGCTTGGGGAGGACAAGGCGGACAGCCTGGTGGACCGCATCATGCTGGGCAAGAGCTCCAAGGGGATCGAGTCGCTGCGCTGGATGGAGCCACGCGCCATAGCCGAGATGATCCGCCTGGAGCACCCCCAGATCATAGCCATCGTCCTCTCCTTCCTGGAGTCGGATCAGGCCGCCGAGGTGCTCGCCGCCCTGCCAGAGAACACCCGTACCGACATCATGCTGCGCATCGCCACCCTGGAGGGGGTACAGCCCAACGCCCTGGCGGAGCTGGACGAAATCCTGGAGCGACAGTTCTCCGGCGGCGGCACCGGCAACCTCAAATCCTCCAGCGTGGGTGGCGTGAAGAAGGCAGCCGACATCCTGAATTTCACCGACAGCTCCGTGGAGAGCGGCATCCTGGACAACATCACCGACGTGGATCCGGAGCTCTCCCAAACCATCCAGGATCTCATGTTCGTGTTCGACAACCTGCTGGAGGTGGATGACCGCAGCATCCAGGCGCTGCTGCGCGAACTGCAGTCGGATACCCTCATCACCGCCCTCAAGGGCGCCGACGACCAGCTCAAGGAGAAGTTCTTCAAGAACATGTCGCGGCGCGCCGCGGAGATGATGCGTGATGACCTGGAAGCGAAAGGCCCGGTACGCCTGAGCGACGTGGAGGCGGCCCAGAAGGAGGTTCTGGCGGTGGCCCGGCGCATGGCGGACGCGGGCGAAATCACCCTTGGGGGCTCGGGCGATGAGTTCGTCTGATCCGCGTCCCGGGCACGACTACCGGCAATGGCAGGCAGCATCATCAAAGACGACACACCACCGATACGGCGCTGGATAGTACCCAGCATGGAACCGCCTCCGGAGCGGATCGTCCCGGAGAAGGGCGAGGCTTCGCACCCTCCCGCCGCGCCGAAGCGTGACGTGGAGCGGGAGCTGGCCGTGGCCCGCGAGGAGGGTTACCGGGAGGGGCAGCGGGCGGCGGGCGAGGCGGCCTATCGCAAAGGGTACCAGGAGGGTCTCGAGGAGGGACAGCGGCGGGCGGCGGAGCAGGCGCGGCAGAACGAATCGTCGCTGGATGCCGAGCGGCAGCGGCTGCGGGAACGGGCCGTCCGCCTGGAGCAGATCCTGACCGCGCTTGCCGAGCCGGTGGCCCAACTGGACAAGGAGGTGGAGGAACAACTGCTGGAGCTGGTACTGGCGGTATCGCGGCAGCTCATCCGCCGCGAGCTGAAGGCGGATCCGGGGCAGATCATCGCGGTGGTGCGCGAGGCGGTTTCGCTGCTGCCGGTGGCCACCCGGGAGTACCGCCTGGCGCTGCACCCCGAGGATGCGGCGCTGGTGCGCGAGGCGCTGGCCATGGAAGATGGCCAGGGAAACCGGCCTTGGACCATAGTCGAGGATCCAACCCTCACCCGCGGCGGCTGCCGGGTGGTGAGCGAAATATCCTACATCGACGCCACGGTGGAGCGCCAGCTGGCCGCGGTGGCCGCCGGCCTGCTGGGTGACGAGCGGGAGGAGGGCCGGTGAGCGGGATGGCCGGGGCGCCGGATCCCCACCGGGCCCCGGTGTGGATCCGGCGCCTGGAGGAGCGCCGCAAGCGTCTCGCTCCCCCGGAGCTGGTGGTGGAGGGCAAGCTGACCCGCATGGTGGGACTGACCCTTGAAGCGGTGGGCTGTCACGCCCCCATCGGCGCCAACTGCATGGTGGTAAACGCGGATGGCAGCCATATCGAGGCGGAAGTGGTGGGTTTCGCGTCCGACAGGCTCTATTTGATGCCTACCGCCTCCATGGCTGGCGTGGTGCCCAACGCCCGGGTGATCCCCACCAACAGGGTCCACCAGGCCCCTGCCGGGGATGCCCTGCTAGGCCGGGTGCTGGATGGCCGCGGGCGTCCGCTGGACGGGCACGGCGCGCTGCATGCCGAAGCCAGCATTCCCCTCAACGGCCACCCCATAAACCCCATGGCGCGCGCCCCCATCCGCGAACCCCTGGACGTGGGGGTACGGGCCATCAACGCCCTGCTGAGCGTGGGACGCGGGCAGCGCATGGGACTGTTCGCCGGCAGCGGGGTGGGCAAGAGCGTGCTGCTGGGGATGATGACCCGTTTTACCAACGCGGATGTGGTGGTGGTGGGGTTGATCGGCGAACGGGGGCGGGAGGTGAAGGAGTTCATCGAAAACATCCTCGGCCCCGAGGGGCTGCGCCGCGCGGTGGTGGTGGCGGCTCCTGCCGATGACACTCCGGTGATGCGCCTGCACGGCGCGGCACTGGCCACCAGTATTGCGGAATACTTCCGCGATCGGGGCAGGAACGTGCTGCTGCTGATGGACTCCCTCACCCGCTACGCCCAGGCGCAGCGCGAGATCGCACTGGCGGTGGGAGAGCCGCCGGCCACCAAGGGATATCCCCCTTCGGTGTTTGCCAGGCTGCCCCAGCTGGTGGAGCGGGCCGGCAACGGCCCTCCGGGAGGGGGCTCCATCACCGCCTTCTACACGGTGCTGACCGAAGGGGACGACCTCCAGGATCCCATCGCCGACGCGGCGCGCGCCATTCTGGATGGTCACGTGGTGCTGTCGCGCCGGCTGGCGGAGGCCGGGCATTTCCCGGCCATCGACATCGAGGCCTCCATCAGCCGTGTGATGACCGAGATTACCGACGTGGAGCAGCAGCGGCTGGCGCGCCGTTTCAAGCAGATCTACTCCACCTACCAGCAGAATCGCGACCTGATCAGCATCGGCGCCTACAGCAAGGGGAGCGATCGGGCCATCGACGAGGCCATAGCGATGCAGCCGCGCCTGAGAGAGTTTCTCGCCCAGGAGATGCACCAGGGGGTGGATACCGCCAGCAGCCTGGAACAGCTGCGGGCGCTGTTCCAGGAGTAACGGACGGTGACGGCAAACAGACGCAGCAGCCGCCTGCAACCGGTAGCACGGCTGGCGGTGGAGCGCGAACAGCAGGCGAGTCGCCTGCTGGCGGAGCGGCGCCAGCTTCTGGAGCAGAATCTGCGGCAACTGCAAGAGCTGGAGAGCTACCGGAAGGAGTATTTGCAACGTTTGCAGGAGGCGGCCCGGGGCGGAATCGGAGCGACCCGGCTGCGCCACTACCATGGTTTCGTGGGCAAGCTGTCCGAGGCGATTGCCCGGCAGCGTCAGGTGGCGGAGGATGCGCAGCGGGAGCTTGACGCGGCGCGCCAGGCTTGGCTGCAGAGCCGCAACCGCGTGAAGATGGTGGATTCGGTGATAGTCAGTGCGCAGTCCGAGGAGCAGCGCCAGGAGCAGCGCCGGGAACAGTGCGAGACCGATGAACGCGCCCGGCGTGGTTCCTGAAGATGTTTCGGCCCCCTCCCGCGCCTTGAAAGAGCACTAATGGCTGGTTATCGACATGAAGAGGTGTGGCAGCTTCTCCGGTAGCCGATCAACATGGTCAATGACCGCATAGCGGTCGCGCCCGAAGATGGAGCTTACATAGTCGTCCGCATTGGGGTCCAGGGAGATGCAGTAGGTGCCGATTCCTTTCGAGGAGAGTTCCTCCACTGCTTTCTTGGTATCGTGCAACAGATACTCCGGATCATCTGTATCGATGTCCGACGGTTCTCCGTCGGTAAGGATAAGCAGCAGCTTCTTGTCGTTATCACGCTTGCCCAGATAGTGTCCGGCATGGCGTATGGCGGCCCCCATGCGCGTGGAGTATCCCCCTTGCATCGCCGCCAGCCGCGCCTTGGGAATCTCGTTCCACGGTTCGTTGAATCCCTTGAAATGGAGGTAGCGCACCTCATGACGGGTATTGGATGCGAAGCCGGCTATGGCAAACGGATCGCCTAGCTGATCAATGGCCCAGGCCAGCAGGGAAACCGCCTCCTGGCTCAGCTCGAGGATGGTGCGGTCGCTGCCCGCCGGAGTCTCGTTGATGGAGGCGGAGAGATCCAGCAACAGGGTGACCGCAATGTCCCGCCCGGAGTGCTGGGTGCTCATGTTGATCCGGGTATCCGGGGTGACACCGGCCCTGTAGTCCACCATGGCGCGGATAGCGATATCCAGATCCAGTTCGGAGCCGTCCTCCTGGAAGCGCACGCGGCGTGGCTGCTGTGGCTTGAGCATATCGATGATTCTCTTGAGTCGCCTGGCCAGCAGGCTGTTCTTCTCCAGCAGCCGATCGATCCGGGCGGCGCTGCCATCCTCCTGCAGTGATTCATAGACGGTTACCCAGTCCGGGCGGTAGCTGTTGCTCTGGTAGTCCCACTCCATGTGGTGGCGGGAGAACAGGGCGTGACCCTCCTCCGGCGCCTGGCGCGGGTTCGCGGCAGCATGATCCGAATGAAAATCGTCCTCGTTATCGGTATCCTCCAGAAACAGCCACATGTAGCGGTTGTCGTCCCGGTAGCTCACTTCGGTGTCCTTGAACCAGATCCGGGGCTGGCGGAAGGCCGGGGTGTGGATTGCGGTGAGGTATTTCACACCCAGCTCTACGGCCAGCTTGCCGTCGTGGGGGTCGCGTGCCATCCTCTCGTGGAAGCGCTCCACGTATTCGAGCAGATGGGGGGCGCGGTAGGGGTGATCCGGATCCAGAAGAGCGCGCGACAGCATGGCCAGCTCGTGACGGATACAGCAGTATTCCGCCCCGCACTCCCCTTCCTTCGGGATCGGATGCAGCGCCATCCAGAGCCGGCGCAACCCCGGGAAGCGCTGCATCGCCAGCGCCTCCACCCTGGCGTCCTCGAAGGTTTCGATCACCATCTGTTGAAAAGGGCTGAAATTGTCGGCGATATAGGGCTCGGTATAGAGCCGGTGCGCCGCCAGATGGGCCAGTAGCGCACGGTAGCGATCGATACCTGTTATCCCCTCCAGCTCCTCATATACGTCGGGAATGTGGAATCCCTTGCGATCGATGTACGGAGATGGTTTCCGCAACCGGTCGAATGCCAGCGAGTAGGGATGGCACTCCTCGTCCATCTCCCACAGCGCTCTCAAAAAAAGATCCAGCTTGCGCTCGTGATCCACATACAGGGTACCGCGCCGCTCCCGCTGCAGCGCCGCCTGGCTGTCTGCCGACTGCAGGCCGAAATAGTCAGCCATGCGGTGCGGCTGGTTCCGGTAACCGCGCAGGCCGTACTCGATCCAGTTCTTCAGCCCCCCGAGCGGGATCTCGTGCAGCAGCCGGTCACTGTTCTGCAGCACGGGTATCAACCCGTTGCCGGCCTCCCTCGCCATCCGCTCCAGTAGGCCGAAATATTCGCGCACCAGAGGCATCTCTTCCAGGCGCCGTGCCACCGCCGGCAGCGTGGAAAGAAACGGATTTATCGCCTTGCCATGGGCGGTACGGGAAAACATCCGTGTCATCTCCACCACCTCGGGAATTACCTCTTCACCCACCCGATGGGCAACGACCGGGATCCCCTGGAGGAAAATTAGCACCAGCTCGGTACCCCGCCCCAGGCCGCACACCACGGAGGCGCCATCCAGATAGGCATCCACCCCCGCAGGCGAAAGCAGCTCCAGTGCTTCCCGCATGCACTCCTCGAATATGTCGTCCACCTGCGCGACACTGCACCGCAAGCGCTTGCGGTACTCCTTGAAATCTTGCTCCGTTCCGGTCATGAGGGAGGAACTACCGTATGGTGCATAAGCATACTATTGCAAAAAGCTGTCTCT
>DRMK01000032.1 GCA_011322575.1 Gammaproteobacteria bacterium | reverse complement strand
TGGACTATCTGCGCGGCGAGGGGTGCGATCAGGTTCAGGGATTCTATTTCTGCAGACCGATGCCGGCCGGGGAACTCAGCGCGATGCTGGGGAAACACGGTCATATCGAGTGGATTCCCCGGCCTGCAGAACGGCCTAGCGGATTCCACTGCAGGTCACTGTAATCAAACGAACCCGGCCATCCAGAGCCGCACCCGCAACCCGATCCCCGTGCTGTACCCCACCTCGGTGAACCTGATCCGGCCTTCGCCATCGAGCACGAAACTGGCGGGAACCGCTGACACACCCCAGCGGTTGGCATACAATCCATCCGGATCATTGAGCACCGGAAAATCCAGCCCGTTCTCCTTCAGATAGGCCGCCACCTCGCCGCTATCACCGGACTGCATGGCGACGGTGATCACCTGGTGGTCCCGGGCGATGGCCGATACGGCATCCTCCTCCAGGGCACAGACGGGACACCAGACCGCCCAGAAGTGGACCAGCACCGGCGCGCCGCGCATCTCCGCCAGGGATACGGGGGTCCCGTCCAGAAGATACCCCTCCAGCTCCGGGGCGGCTCCGGTCGCCAGGTCGCGCTGCTGCCAGGCGCGCAACCCGAGCAGCAGCGCCACGATCAGCGCCAGCTCCACGGCCCGCCGGCCCCATTTCCCGCGCTTCGCTCCCACTATTCCGCCAGCAGCGCCATGATATCCCGCGCCCGGCGCCAGCGCCGCCACAGGCAGCGGCGCGTGACACGAAACGCCCTCCCCCCTCCGCCGACGATCTCGAGACGCTCCACCCCACCCCGCTTCAGATCCGCCAGCAAGGGGGCAAACCAGCCGCGCTCCATCCGCTCCAGCGCATTCAGCCAGCCGGCCACTCCCTCGAAACGGCCGGCGTAGCGCCCTTCGTTCAGCACCAACAGATGCTCTCCCGCCGCAGCCTGCGCCACCCACTCCCGGTAGCTGGAGGGAACCGGCCGACAGGGAACGCCCGCCCTGTCGGCAAGCGCGCGCCCCAAGGGGTCATCGCTCCATACCGTATCATGGTCGGTAGTCGGATCAGACGGCGGTATGGTACCTCCCCCCCAGAACCAGAGGCTGTTTATGAGCGGCTCCCCCCGCGCCTCGCGCGCCCGGTTGACCCCACAGCCATGCAACAGCATCTGCACCTCGGCGAGTACCGCGTGCCACCGGGAGGCGTCCTCTCCAAAGGGCAGGCGCCCCTCGATGGAGCATCCCAGCACCTCGGGCAGCGGATGGGTCCGCACGCGGGGCGGCTCCGGCAGGCGCAGATACCAGCGGGTCGCGGTGGGGGTCTCGAAGCTCCAGCCGGCATCGGCGTAGCAGCGGTTGAGCAGCGCGCCGATCTCCTCCCGCTCCTGCTCCGCAATCTCCAGCGCATCACTCGCCGCCAGCAGCAGGTTGTTGTGACCGGGAACCAGATATGCCGGATCGCAACGCATGAACCAGCCCGGAGCGTCACTGCCGGTATCCAGCGCCCTCGTCAGCGCGGCGATCGGGAGATCAGCGTCGGCCGGAGCGGCCACATGGAACATCCACAGCAGCTGCGCCTCCAGCCCGGAGCAGGGCAGCTTCTCGCGCTCCGCCCGGGAGAGCAGCGTGCGCAACGCTTTTAGTCCAGAGAAGACAGCGGGATCTGCATCACCCCCTTGCGGCGGCGGTGCAAGAGCGGGAACCAGCAGGGTCAGGCGGCGCGGCTGCACCGTACGAAGCGAAATCAGAGGTTGTCCAGGATCGCTCTGCGCACCGACTCCAGATCCGCCTCCACCGCCACCATCGGCGCCGTGCTCTGCTTTATGGCGGTGTCGGGATCCTTGAGGCCGTGGCCGGTGAGGGTACAGACGATGCGGCTGCCCGCGGGAATTTTTCCACTGCGGATATCGCGCATCGCCCCGGCCAGCGAGGCTGCCGAGGCCGGTTCGCAGAAGATCCCCTCCTTCTCCGCCAGCAGCTTCTGCGCGGCGAGAATCTCCTCGCCGGTGCAGGCATCGAACCCCCCTTTCGACTCCCTGTTCACCTGCCACGCCTTGTCCCAGCTCT
>DRMK01000031.1 GCA_011322575.1 Gammaproteobacteria bacterium | reverse complement strand
GACCGGAAAATGAGGCGGAATTATACTTGTTTGATGTTTCGGAGTCATGCATCATGCCATCACCCGTTATTGTGACCAGATGGATGGATAAGAAATGAGAATAGTGCTGTTGGGGGCGCCCGGTTCCGGCAAGGGGACCCAGGGCAAGAGGCTGGCGGAGGAGCACGGCATACCGCAGATCTCCACCGGCGATCTGCTGCGAGCGGCGGTAGCGGCCGGAACACCGCTGGGGGAGAGGGCCAGGGCTGCCATGGAGGCTGGCCAGCTGGTCTCGGATGATGTGGTGGTGGGCCTGATCCGGGAGCGCCTCGGCGGATCCGATGCGGCGGGGGGGTTCATCCTGGACGGTTTCCCGCGTAACGTGGCCCAGGCGGAGGCGCTGGACTCCATGTTGGAGGAGATCGGGCGGCCGCTGCAGGCGGCGCTGCATATCGAGGTGGATTTCGATATCCTGATGAAACGCCTGACGGGGCGGCGCACCTGCGAAGAGTGCGGGCAGATGTACAACATCTACACATCTCCTCCCAGGGTGGAGGGGCGCTGCGACAAGTGTGGCGGCAGGCTCGTCCAGAGAGCGGACGACAACGAGGAGACCATATCCAGAAGGCTGGAGGTGTACCGCTCCCAGACCATGCCCCTGATCGACTATTACCACCGGCAGGGGAAGCTGCTCGATGTGGATGGTGATGGTGAAGTGGATGAGGTCCACGCCAGAATAGCCGGGCAGCTGAAGGGGCTGGCGTGAGCAGGCACTTTGATCTGATTGCCATCGGTGCGGGCAGTGGTGGTCTTTCGGTAGCTCAGCGGGCGGTAACCCACGGGGCGACGGCAGCAGTGGTGGAGAGGGGCGAGCTGGGAGGCACCTGTGTAAATACGGGGTGTGTACCAAAGAAGGTAATGTGGTACGGTGCCGTGCTGGCCGGGGCGTTGCGGGATGCTGCCGACTACGGCTTCAGCCTGGAGCGGCGCGGGTTCGATTGGCGTCAGCTGGTCGAGCGGCGCAATGCCTATATTGAAGGGATCCGCTCGTGGTACTGTAACTATCTGGCGGATAACAAGATTCAGGAGATCCGCGGCAGCGCCCGTTTCCTGGATCGGCATACGCTGGAAGTGGATGGCAAGCGATATAGTGCGGAGCACATCGTGATCGCCTCCGGGAGCAGGCCGCTGGTACCGGATGTCCCTGGTGCGGAGCTGGGAATTACTTCGGACGGTTTCTTCACCCTTGGCGAGCAGCCGGGAGAGGTGGCTGTGGTAGGCGCTGGATACACGGCGGTGGAACTGGCGGGTTTGCTGAACGCCCTCGGCAGCCGGGTTACCCTGGTACTGCGCAAGCGCCAGTTGCTGCGCGGGTTTGACACGATGCTGCGTGAAGCGCTGATGGAGGAGATGCAGCAAAGTGGCGTCAATATCATCACCAACTCCCCGGTTGCGGCCGTTGTTCGCGGTGCGGATGGCAAGCTGGCTCTCAACTGCGGAGGCGTAACCTGCAGTGGCCTGGACCGCATCATCTGGGCCATAGGCCGGTTACCCAACAGCGGGGACCTGGATCTGGAGGCGGCTGGCGTGGAAACGGACCGCTATGGTTTTATCCCTACCGATCCCTTTCAGAATACTAATGTTCCCGGCATCTACGCCGTTGGTGACGTGACTGGCCGCGTCCAGCTGACGCCCGTGGCTATCGCCGCCGGGCGCAGGCTGGCCGATCGCCTTTTTGGGGGCGATCCGGAGAGCAGGCTGGAGTACCGGGACATCCCGACGGTGGTATTCAGCCATCCTCCTGTCGCCACCATCGGGCTGAGCGAAGATCGGGCGCGGGAGCTGCATGGGGATGCGGTCAAGGTCTATCAGACCCGTTTTACCGCTATGTATCACAGTCTTACTACTCACCGCCACACTACCGCCATGAAGCTGGTTTGCATCGGGGCCGAGGAGCGCATAGTGGGTTGCCATATCATTGGCCTGGGGGCGGATGAAATGCTGCAGGGCTTTGCCGTGGCCATCGGTATGGGTGCGACCAAGGCCGATTTCGACAACACCATCGCCATCCATCCCACCAGCTCGGAGGAGCTGGTTACCATGCGCTGAGTGGTGCTGTGGAGCAGGGTGACACCCGGCTGATCAGGCTGCGGCGCTGGTTGAGCGAGGAGCTGGATCTGCCTCCCTATCGGATCGCGCCTGCCTCTTCCGACGCCAGCTTCCGGCGCTATTTCCGCGTCACCTGGGAGGGGCACAGCCGGATTGTGATGGACGCTCCTCCGGACAAGGAGGATGTGCGGCCGTTTTTGGAGATCTCGCGGCTGCTGGAGAGTCTGGGGGTGCATGTCCCGGAAGTGCTGGAGCAGGATATCGGCAACGGCTTTCTGCTGCTCTCCGATTTTGGCTCGCAGCAGTATCTGGACCAGCTGAATGACAGCATCGCCGGGCGGCTCTACGGAGATGCGCTGCAGAGCCTGATCCGGATGCAGCTCTGCCCGGAGGAGCGATTGCGCCGGCTGCCGCCCTATGACGCCCCGCTGCTGCAAACCGAAATGGAGCTGTTCCGTGACTGGTATCTGCTGCGCCTGCAAGGGGTCACCCTGGACGATGTACGGCTGGAGCAGCTGGAGCGGGCGTTCCGGTTCCTGATCCGCAATGCCCTGGAGCAGCCGGTAGTGCTGGTGCATCGGGACTACCACTCCCGCAACCTCATGGTGACCGACCCCAATCCGGGGGTTCTCGATTTCCAGGATGCGGTGGCCGGCCCGGTCACCTATGATCTGGTCTCCCTGCTGCGCGACTGCTACCTGCGGTGGCCCGAAAGGCGGGTGCTGGAGTGGGTGGAGTGCTACCGTGGCAGCGCCACCGACGCCGGGATCCTGCGTGGGGTGGGGCGGGAGCAGCTGTTGCGCTGGTTCGACCTGATGGGGGTGCAGCGCCACCTGAAGGCGGTGGGGATCTTCGCGCGGCTCCATCTACGGGACGGGAAGTCCGGTTATCTGGGGGATATCCCCCGCACCCTGGACTACCTGCGCGCCGTATGCCCCCGTTACCCGGAACTGGCTGGGGTGACGGCCGTTCTGAAAGAGGTGGCCTGATGAAGGCGATGATTCTGGCGGCCGGGCGGGGAGAACGGATGCGCCCCCTCACCGACACCACCCCCAAGCCGTTGCTCCAGGTGGCCGGGCGTCCCCTGATCGAATATCATCTGGAACGGCTCGCAGCGGCCGATATAACGGAGGTGGTGATCAACCACTCCTGGTTGGGGGAGCAGATTGAACGGTCCCTGGGCACGGGTGAACGCTGGGGTGTGCGCATTAGCTACTCCCCCGAACCGGAGCCGCTGGAGACTGGCGGCGGGATCCTCCAGGCGCTTCCGTTGCTGGGGAAGCAGCCGTTTCTGGTGGTGAACGGTGACGTGTGGTGCGATTTTCCTTTCTGGCGGTTGCCGTCCCGGCCGGAGGGAGTAGCCCATCTGGTGCTGGTGGACAACCCGCCCCACAAGCCACAGGGTGATTTCGGCTTTCGGGACGGCAGGCTACACTGC
This sequence comes from Gammaproteobacteria bacterium, assembly GCA_011322575.1. Lineage (GTDB taxonomy): Bacteria > Pseudomonadota > Gammaproteobacteria > Thiohalospirales > Thiohalospiraceae > DRMK01. Next base: position 186 of record DRMK01000031.1, on the reverse strand, counting down.
GGGAGCGGCAGGCGCCTCACCTACTCCGGGATCGGTGTATATAGCGCGGAGCTTTTCGAGGGGTGCCGCCCCGGCCGGTTCCCGCTGGCGCCGCTGCTGCGGCGGGCGGTGCGGCAGGGCAGGGTGGCCGGGGAGCACTACACCGGCTGCTGGCTGGATGTGGGCACTCCCGGGAGGCTGCGCGAG
>DRMK01000030.1 GCA_011322575.1 Gammaproteobacteria bacterium | reverse complement strand
ATGTTGGAGCGCGACAGCCTGCCGATGGCACGAAACACCTCCTGCATGGCCGGGGCCTCGCCCAGGATCTCCGGGGCATCCGCCGGCCTGCCGCCCTCCTCCTCCGTCCCCGCGGTGTGGGATACGGCGCGCTGCACCAGCTCCACAGCGGTGTTCACGTCGAACGGTTTCGGCAGGTACTCGAAGGCCCCCCCCTGATAGGCGGACACGGCGCTGTCCAGATCGGAGTGGGCGGTCATGACGATCACCGGCAGCCTGGGGTACTGCTGCCGGATCCTGCCCAGCAGCTCCAGGCCGTCGATGCCGGGCATCCGGATATCCGATACGATGGCGTCCGGGCGCCGCTTCGCCAGCCGCTCCACCACCCCGCGTGCCGAGTCGAAGCTGCTCACCTCGATCCCGGCCCTGCGCAGGGCCTTCTCCAGCACCCAGCGGATGGAGCGGTCGTCGTCGATCACCCAGACCACGGTCCGGCCGCTCATCCGGCTTCCTCCTCCGGCTCCGATACCGGCAGGAATATGGAGAACCTGGTCCTGCCCGGCCGGCTGCGGCACTCGATCACACCCCCATGCTGGTTCACCAGCGACTGGGCGATGGAGAGCCCCAGCCCGGTCCCCTCGGCGCGGCCGGTGACCAGCGGGTAGAAGATCTTCTGTTGCATCTGCTCCGGAATACCGGGCCCGTTGTCGATGATGTCGATGCACAGCACCAGCTTGTGGCAGAGGTGCCCCACCGTGTAGCGGCGCAGGGCGCGGCTGCGCAGAATGATCTCCCCCTCTCCGGGCAGCGCCTGCACCGCGTTGCGCACTATGTTGAGCACCACCTGGATCAGCTGGTCCAGATCGGCATGCAGCTCCGGCAGGCTGGGATCGTAGTCCCACAGGAGATGCACCCCGGGGGGGGCCTCCGCCTGGACCAGGGTCCGCACCCGCTCCAGCACCTGATGGATGTTGATGCGCCGCTTGTGCGGCAGGGTGTTGGGGCCCAGCATGCGGTTGAGCAGGTTCTGCAGCCGATCCGCCTCGTGGATTATCACCCCGGTGTACTCCCGCAGGGGGGAGTCGCCCAGTTCGCTCTCCAGCAGCTGCGCCGCCCCCCGCAACCCGCCCAGGGGATTCTTGATCTCATGCGCCAACCCGCGCACCACCTCCCTGGTGGCCTGCTGCTGGGCGATCAGGTTCTCCTCGCGCGCGATGCGCAGCTGATGGTCCACGCGGTGCATCTCGAGCAGAAGCTCCGGCGGCTCCCGCAGGGGGATGACCGTGAGATCCACCGTGATCCCCTGCTCACCGGACACGCTCATGCGGCACTCCCGCTCCGTGAACGGCTGCCCCTCCTCCAGCGCCCCGGTGAGCAGGGCGGCCAGCCGGGGTGAAGAGAGCAGATCCTCCGCCGGGGTTCCCAGCAAACGCTTGGCACTGACCCCGAACAGCGCCTCCCCCGCCGGATTGATGTAGCGTAGCCGCAGCCCGCCATCCAGCAGGCAGACCGCGCTGCTCAGATTGTCGGCAATGCGCTGCGCGATTCCGCTCGACCTGTCGACCACCGCATCCATATCCGGTACTTTAGCAAGAAGCAAACCACATTGACCCTTCTTGCAAAACAATTGCAAAAACAAACCCTTACGCAGAGAAAAAGTGATTGGACGGAGAAATGCCGCCATCCAGAATCCAGATAGTACGGCAATGGCACCGCAAATGCACCATTTTGGTGCATCGGGTTCAGTGTTTATACAGTATGGAGTGGCGCTTCAGATGAAATGTCACCGGCTCGGATTGCGCTACCACGTCACCACTGGCATCGAGGATCACTGCCTGCAGGGTATGGGTGCCCCGATCCACGTTGGTGAGGGTTATGTTGCCGAGTTGGGAGCGCACGTCGGCAAGCTTGCCATCCAGGCGCAAGCCGATGGCATGACCGCTCTTGCCGCTGAACGGCGGGTCGGTGGTCACCACCACCGAGAGAGGATTGCCGTTTGCCCATATCACGGAGTCATCGGCCGGTTCCTCTATGACCACCTTGCTGTAGACGGGGGAACCGCTCCTCTCGCGGGCCATGCCCCTGGTGTCGGGCTCCTCTCTCGAGCGGCCTTCCGGTACCCGCATCTCGACGGTCGGGAGCGGAGCAATATCAAGCTTTTCCGCCCCCTCCTGCTTGCGGTCCGAAAACAGCGGGACACCGTCGGAATCAACGGATCGATACACATCCTGGGCGGCAACCCAGGGTGACACCAGAAACAGAACCGTCAGGAAAATGAACCGCATGTCTCAAGCATAGCGCAGTGCAGAGAAGGGGACAATAACAGATTGTAACGGTATCTTGACATTATCGGCCACAGGACACCGGGCATTACAAGTATTGAGGCGCGGCTTGCAGAGAGCGAGTGGCTCCGCTCATTTTGCCCCGCCATAATGGAAACGGGCACCGAGGTGCCCGCTTCCTTTTCCCTTCCCTATTTCAGGAGCGAGATTACTTGCTGGTGAACTCCGGATAGGCCTCCAGGCCACACTCGCCGACGTCCACTCCTTCGTACTCCTCCTCCTCGCTGACACGGATCCCCCAGATCGCCTTGATGATGAACCAGGTGGCGAAGCTGGCCGCGAAGGTCCATACAGCGATGGTCACCAGACCGATGATCTGCGCCAGGAAGGATGCGTCCCCGTTGGACATGGGCACCGCCAGCAGTCCCCACATGCCCACCACACCGTGCACCGATATGGCGCCGACCGGGTCATCGATCTTCAGCTTGTCCATGGTGACGATGGAGAACACCACCAGCACGCCGCCGATACCTCCCACAATGGTTGCCCAAAGGGGAGAAGGAGCCAGGGGCTCGGCGGTGATGGCAACCAGCCCGGCCAGGGCGCCGTTCAGCGCCATGGTCAGATCCGCCTTGCCAAACATGAGCTGAGCGGCTATCAGGGCGGCAACCACGCCACCGGCGGCCGCGGCGTTGGTGTTGACGAACACCGCAGCTACTGCATTGGCCTCACCCACGTTGGAGATGATCAGCTCGGAGCCGCCGTTGAAGCCGAACCACCCCAGCCAGAGAATGAAGGTACCGAGGGTCGCCAGCGGCAGGTTGGCACCCGGTATGGCATTGACCTGGCCATCGGGTCCGTATTTGCCCTTGCGCGCTCCCAGCAACAGCACCCCGGCAAGGGCGGCGGAGGCACCGCAGAGGTGCACCACGCCGGAACCGGCGAAGTCGTTGAACCCGAGACCGTCCAGGAAGCCGCCACCCCATTTCCAGTAACCCTGCAGCGGATAGATGAAGCCGGTCATCACCACGGCGAAAGCCAGGAAGCTCCACAGCTTCATCCGTTCCGCAACAGCGCCGGAGACGATGGACATGGCGGTGGCCACGAACACCACCTGGAAGAAGAAGTCCGCCATGCCCGAATAGTAGGATCCGTCATACCAGGCGCCGAAGTCCTGGCCCAGCACCTCGGCGGGTTCGTTGTCGCCACCGAACATGAAGGAGAGATCCAGCGCCGGGAAGATTCCGTTGCCGTCGGCCGGATACATGATGTTGTATCCCATCAGCATATACATGACGCAGGCGATGGCGAACAGGGCGATGTTCTTGGTCAGGATCTCCGCGGTGTTCTTGGCCCGCACCAGGCCCGCCTCCAGCATGGCGAAACCGGCCGCCATCCACATTACCAGGGCGCCGGACATCAGAAAATAGAATGTGTCCAGCGCATAACTCAGATCTTTGATACTGTTTGCTACATCCACTTTGGCTGCCCTCCACAGAGAAAGTAATTCAGAGTGCCTCGTCGCCGGACTCGCCGGTACGAATACGAACCGCCTGCTCCAGCGCCGTCACGAAAATCTTTCCATCGCCGATCTTGCCGGTGTTGGCCGCCCTGGAGATGGTATCGATGACCTGATCCGCCAGATCGTCGCTCACGGCTACGTCGATCTTCACCTTGGGCAGAAAATCCACCACATATTCCGCGCCGCGATAGAGCTCGGTGTGCCCCTTCTGGCGACCGAACCCCTTGACCTCGGTTACGGTAATGCCCTGCACCCCAATCTCGGAGAGCGCCTCGCGAACATCGTCAAGTTTGAATGGCTTGATGATGGCTGTTACTAGTTTCATATGCTGT
>DRMK01000029.1 GCA_011322575.1 Gammaproteobacteria bacterium | reverse complement strand
GATCAGGCTGACAATCTCCTTGTTCACCAGCCCCCCCAGCACCATCTCCACCACATCCATGGTTTCGCTGTCGGTGACGCGCATACCGTTCACGAAGCGGCTCTCCTTGCCGATACGCTCCAGGAGCCGCCCGATCTGCGGACCTCCACCATGCACCACCACGGGGTTGATCCCCACCAGCTTCATCAGCACTACGTCACGGGCAAACCCCTGGCGCAGCGACTCCTCTACCATGGCATTACCGCCATACTTGATCACCATGGTCTTGCCGGTAAAACGTTGAATGTACGGGAGTGCCTCGGTGAGAACCCGGGCGATCTCGGTGGCGGATGCTGAATCGAGACTCATGCAGACGGTATCACTGGCAAACGGGGAAACAGCGGCTGAATATACCATACCCAGCCGCACCGCCGCCATGATCCGCCCGGCTCAGAACGGCAGGGTCAGGTGGGGAGCCTCGCTGAGGATGAGTCCGCGGATGCGTTTCTGGATCAGCTCCAGCTCCCGCTGGTCACTGGCCTCGAAACGCACCCCCAGAGTGGGGGTGGTGTTGGAGGCGCGCAGCAGCGCCCAGCCGCTCGGAAACTCGAGGCGCAGTCCATCCAGCGTGACAGGCCGGGCGTCGGGGAACCGGGCCCGGGCCAGCAGCCTCTCCATCAGCAGATGGTGAGGTTCGCCGGTAACCGGGATCTTGAACTCCTGGGTATTGACGGCATCTGGCAGGACGCTGAACTGTTCGGCAGTGGAGTCCGGGCTGCGGGCCAACAGCTCCAGCAGACGCGCACCCCCGTAGAGGGCATCATCCACTCCGAACCAGCGATCGGCGAAGAACAGGTGGCCGGTCAGTTCACCCGCCAGCAGCGCCCTCTCCTGGTGCATCTTGCTGCGCACCACGGAGTGTCCGGTGCGCCACATCAGGGGGCGGCCGCCGTGCCGCTCGATCACTCCATACAGGTTGCCGGTGCACTTGATGTCGAACAGGATGGTCGCCCCGGGGTTGTGTGCCAGTACGTCGATGGCCAGCAGCATCAGCAGCCGGTCCGGCCATATCACCTTGCCGGAGCTGTCCACCACCCCTATCCGGTCACCGTCCCCGTCGAAAGCAAACCCCAGATCGGCGCCCCGCTCCTTCACCGCGGCGATCAGATCCTGCAGGTTGTCCAGCTCCGTGGGATCGGGATGGTGGTTGGGAAAGCGGCCGTCGATCTGGCAGTGGAGCTCGTGAACCTCGCACCCCAGCCGGCGGAACAGCCGTGGGGCCAGCTCCCCCGCCATGCCGTTGCCGGCATCCACCACCACCTTCAGGGGACGCTCCAGACGGATCTCGCTGCAGATCCTCCGCAGGTAGGAATCGGCCACGTCGATGGGAAGGGAGCTACCCGCCCCCTCCACCAGATCGTTTTGCTCGATGCGCCGCCGCAGTCCCTGGATCCCCTCCCCGTGCAACACCTCGCCTCCCAGCGTTATCTTGAGGCCGTTGTAGCCGGCGGGATTGTGGCTCGCGGTGATCATCACCCCGCTGCCGGCGGCGTGGTAGTGCGCAGTGAAATAGAGCAGGGG
>DRMK01000028.1 GCA_011322575.1 Gammaproteobacteria bacterium | reverse complement strand
GCGGAGCTGCGCGATGCGCGCCTCTGCCTCATCCTCGCGGTGCGCCAGGTGGTAGCCAACGGTCTCGGCCTGCTGGGGGTCTCCGCCCCGGAGAGGATGTAGCACCATGGCCAAAAGGACGGGAAACAACAGGTCGACGGCGCCGGGCTGGGTCTGGCTGCTGGCCGGCCTGGTGGCGGGGCTGTTCGTGGCCTTTCTGGTCTATCTGCAAGGCCAGAAACCGCGCCAACCCGACCTGCCACCGCCGGCGCAGCAAGAGACCCGGACCGTCCCAGCGCAACAGCCACCGGCCCGCCCCCGTTTCGACTTCTACACCATCCTGCCGGAGATGGAGATCCCGGTTCCCGAACCGGAGCCGGCCACCCGGCGACCGCCGCGCACGGAAAGCACTCAGCGGCCGCCCGCCGCACCCCCGGCGCCGATGACCACCGGCAGCTACGTGCTGCAGCTCGGCTCGTTCCGCAACCGTGACGATGCGGACCGGCTCAAGGCCCGCATCGCCATGCTCGGCTTCGAACCCCATATCCAGACCGTCAACATCAACGGCAGCGACTGGTACCGGGTGCGTATCGGTCCCTACCGCAACTCGGTGCGCATCACCGAGGTGCGCCACCGCCTGCGCAGCAGCGGACTGGACGCCATGCTGCTCAAGCTGAAGGAGTAAGCATGATATTGACCCGGCAACAACATATACCGTATTCAGATGTTCAGGAACCGGCCGGAACCCCTGGCAATCCGATTTCGAGAGAGAGGCCGCCGTGTGCCGGTCTGCTGTCGGTGTCGGCAAAAATTGCTGGAGAAGACTCCGGCGGCGTTTTACCGCCTTGCAGCAGACCGGCACGCGACGGCTGAACATGATGGATATTGTTACCAGCTTAATATCAAGGGCAGCGCCGGTGCTCCTCGTTCTGCTTGTGGCAAGCGGTGGCGCCGTGGCACAACCCTATGTGGACGCGCAGTTGGCGCTGGGCAAGCCCACCGGCTTCGACGTCGGCCTGGAGGCGCTGGTGTCCACCGGCATACCGGTGGCCCAGCGCAAGAACCTGTTCCTCGAAGCGGAGCTGGCCACCACCCTGATGGCCCCGCAGGAGGACTCCAGCGGAATCTCCCACTCAAGTCTGGGCGGCTACGGGATCTATCGGCGGATGGTGGATGAACGGCTAGCCCTGCACGGCAAGGTGGGAATGCTCTACCAGTACAGCACTCCGGAGCAGGACGGCATCCAGCGCGGATTGGGGATCGCCATAGGCGTCGGCGCCACCATCCGCCACGACCGCGCCATCAGCTATCTGATAGAGGGGGTGGCGGTCCAGGGCACCCTGGATCTGTTCCGGATCTCCGCCGGGATCCGTTACCTGTTCCGCTAGCCCGCGGGAACGTCAGGACCGGCCACCGCCCCGCCCTGCAGGTAGGTGGAGCCCTCCAGACCGCGCTCCAGCTCGGCCAGCAGACGGTCTCGCTCCGCATCGGGCAGATCCGCCACCCTGGCCCGATAGCTCTCCAGCAGATCCCCGGCCTGGAGGTCGATGTGTCGCAGCACCTCGCCGATCCGTTCCGCCGGTACCACATCCAGCAACCGGTGTCCGCCATCCCCGGTCAGCTCCACACTGACCGCGGCGGTAGTGCCGAACAGGTTGTGACGATCCCCCAGGATCTCCTGGTAGGCACCAGCCAGAAACAGCCCCAGCAGATAGGGCTCGCCGGGGCGGGGGGCGTGCAGCGGCAGGGTGCTCTCCGCCCCTCCGTGCTGGACATAGCTGTCGATACGGCCGTCCGAGTCACAGGTTATGTCACGCAGCACCGCGCGCTGCCGCGGCTGCTCATCGAGGCGATGCAGGGGAACCACCGGAAACAGCTGGTCGATGGCCCACACGTCGGGCAGGGACTGGAACAGGGAAAAGTTGCAGAAGTAGCGGTCGGCCAGCCTCTCCTCCAGCTCGTCGAGCACCTCGCGATGGGCGCGGGAGCTGCTGCTCAGCAGGGAGCGCAGGCGCCGGCAGGTGGCGAAATAGAGCCGTTCGGCGCAGGCCCACTGTTCCAGCGTGAGCAGGCCGTGGATGTAGCGGGAACGGGCCTCGGAGAGTGCGTGCTGGGCGTCGTGCCACACCTCCAGCAGGGAGCGCTCGCTCTCCCCCTGTAGCAGCTGCAGGTTGCGCCCCATGATCCGGACGATATCCGGATCTCCCTCCCCCGGCGGGGGAGGCTGCTCCCCGTCCGGAACCCGCTCCACCGCGGCCACGTTGACCACCAGCACGGCATGGTGGGCGGTGAGCGCGCGTCCCGACTCGGTGACGATCTCCGGGTGCGGCAGGCGATTCTCGTCACAGCAGCGGCGCAGGGCCTGCACCACGTTGTTGGCGTACTCCTGGAGGGTGTAGTTCATGGAGCAGAAGCCGCGCGTGCGGCTGCCCTCGTAGTCCACCCCCAGACCCCCGCCCACATCCACCACCGCGACGGGCGCCCCCAGGCGGCGCAGCTCGGCGTAGTAGCGCGTCCCCTCATCCACCCCGCGCTGGATATCGCGGATATTGGGGATCTGGGAACCCATGTGGAAATGGAGCAGCTGCAGGGCATGCAGGGCGCCCGCGGCGCGCAGCCGCTCCACCATGCGCAGCAGCTGCGCCGGCGAGAGGCCGAACTTGGACTTCTCTCCGCCGGTGTTCTGCCACAACCCCGAACCTATGGAGGCGAGCCGCACCCGGACCCCCAGCAGCGGCTCGATCCCCAGGGCGGCGGACTCCTCCAGCACCAGCTCCAGCTCCGAGGGCTTCTCGATCACCAGATGGACACGCAGCCCCAGCCGGTTTCCGATCAGCGCCAGACGGAGATAGCCGCGATCCTTGTAGCCGTTGCAGATCAGCATCGCACCGCGGGGCGCGGCGGCCAGCGCCATCATCAGCTCGGGCTTGCTGCCGGCCTCCAGGCCCACACCGGGGCCGGAAGCAAGGATGGTCTCCACCACCCGGCGCTGCTGGTTTACCTTGACCGGATAGACCGGGGTGAAACCGCCGGCAAATCCCTCCGCCTGCATGGCCTGGCGGAAGGCGCCGCGCAGCCTGGCGATCCGGTCCTGCAGGATGTCGTCGAAACGGACCAGCACCGGGGGGGAAATACCCTCCGCCTCCAGCTCGGAGATCAGGGCATGGAGATCGACGCCGGGGTGGCGGCTCCCGCGCCGCGCATTGACCTGCAGGTGGCCATGCCGGTTGATATCGAAATAGCCCTCTCCCCAGGAGGGGATGCTGTACAGCCGAAGCGCCTGCTGGATACTCCACTCCATGGCGGGGAGGCCGCCCAGGCGGCGTCAGCCGAGGGTGCGCTGGATATGCACGGCGGTGACGTAGTCCATAGTGTTGCGGTGCAGCACGAACCAGGCGGAGAGCTGCTCCCGGACATACTCCCGCGCCCCCTCGATGTCGTCCCGCTCCAGCTGCTGCAACACCTCCTCCAGCTCCGCCAGCACCCGCTCGTGCTCCGCCTTGTGGACCGCCGTGACCGGAAAAGCAGAGCGCTCCATGAGCTGCTCCTCCTCGGCGAAGTGCTCGCGGGTGTGCTCCGCCAGCCTGGCGAACAGCCTGCGGAACTCCTCGGGGGGGGCCTCCGGCAGCGCATTCAGCAGATCGACGAACTCCCGGTGCGCATTGTCGATGGCCGGAACCCCGACCACCAGTTCATCTGTCCACTCCACCAAGGGCATCTGTATCTCCGTTCGAACAATTCCCGCACATTATATATATTATCCTGACCCCAAGTATATCGGTTCCGGCTGCCCTGTGCGCCCCCTCGCAAAGCGTAG
>DRMK01000027.1 GCA_011322575.1 Gammaproteobacteria bacterium | reverse complement strand
ACTGGCGTTCGAGGTTCTGGAGGCGTATGGGGATCACGATGTTCCCGGGATCAGGATCTTCCTGCACCGGGGGCGGATCGAGACCGAGATCGCACCCAACGACTCCCCCGATCGGCGTTTCGAGATCAGGACCCCGGCCGGAAGCGCCGGGGCGCGCGGTACCCGCTTCAGGGTTGGAAGCGGAGAGGATACCCTGCTCACCGAGGTAACCCACGGTACAGTGGCGGTAGCCGGCAGTGGGGCAGGTGGTGCGCTGGCTCTGAAGGAGAATTTCGGCACCGTGGTGGAGGCGGGCAGGCCTCCCATCCCGCCGGTGGAGCTGCTGCCTCCTCCCGGGCTGGACCCGGTCCGGCAGCTCTACCGCCGCTTGCCGCTGCGCATCGAGTGGCGTGGAGTGCCGCAGGCCGCGGGTTATCGCGCGCAGCTCAGGAGCGCTTCCGCTGCGGATGTCATCCTTCTGGATCGAATCTCCGAAGGGCCGCGTCTGGAGGTGCGGGAGCTGGACGATGGTGACTATATCCTGCGAGTGCGGGCGCTGGATTCCCATCGGTTGGAAGGCAGGGATGCTGAACGTCCCTTCACACTTGATGCCCATCCCCTGCCACCACGTATCGTGAACCCGTCTGGCGGGCAGCGGTTTCTGCTGGGAAGGGATGAGGTAGTGTTGCGCTGGGAGGAGTCCCCGGGGGCAGCCGATTACCAGCTGCAGCTGGCCGGCGGTGAGGATTTCAGCCACCCGTTGGTCCAGCGGGCGGGGTTGACCGGAACCAGCTATCCACTGGCAGAGACTCTCCCCGCCGGCCGCTACTACTGGCGGATCGCCAGTCGTGACGCCCATGGCAAGAGGGGGCCGTTCAGCCACGCGCAGCGCTTCGAGCTGGGCCATCCCCCGGAGCCACCCCGGGGGATCGAGATCGGGAAGACGGCCGACGAATTGCGAATAAGGTGGCAAAAGGGGCGGGATGGCCTGCGTTATTACCTGCAACTGGCAGCTGACAGGGAGTTCTCCCGGTTGCTGGAGGAGCGGGAGCTCGATGCCCACGGTGTAACCCTTTCACGACCGCAAAAGCGCAGCTATCTACGCATTCGATCCATCGACGCATGGGGTAATGCAAGTGACTTCACTACCCCTATGGAGATCGTCGCTCCCGCACCGGGCTACATTCCCGCCGTGGTGCTGGGCGTACTGGGCCTGGTGCTTTTGCTGTGAAACCTGTCTACTGGCAAATGGTGGTGCCGGCGCGGAAGTATCTTTCGCTGACGGTGGTGACCATTCTGACCGCGCTGGGGCTGCTGTGGTCCGGCTGGTTGGTCAAACTGGACTATCTGGTCTATGACTCCTATCTGGGAGCGCTGCAGCGCCCCGCTTCCAGGGAAATTACGATCATTGCCATAGATGATCGCAGCCTCGCTGAGCTGGGCCGTTGGCCCTGGTCGCGAGCGCAGCATGCTGAGCTGATAGAGCGTCTCACGGATGCGGGGGCGCGAGCTATTGCTCTGGATCTGATTCTGGCAGGGGCAGACCGCGAAAATCGGCGGGGGGACCTGGCGCTGGCGAGGGCACTGCGCCGTAACGGCAGCGTGGTGCTTCCGGTGATTGCCGAGCAGACCGAGATCGACGGTTTGCTGCAGGAGGTGGTTCCGCTACCGATCCTGGCCGAAGAAGCCGCGCAGCTGGGGCACATTGACATCGAACTGGACGAGGATGGCAAGGTGCGGCGTACCTTCCTCTATGCCGGCATCGGCGCGGCAATCCGGCCCTCCCTGGCGCTCGCCATGTTGAATGCCGGAGGTTTTCGGGGAGAGCTGCCGGGGGGGGTGGAACGGGGTGTTGCTGCCACCTCTTCATCTGCTTCCTGGGTGCGGGACCGGATGTTTCTGCTTCCGTTTGCCGGCCCTTCCGGGGCTATGACCACCATTTCCTATGCCGATACCCTGAATATGGGAACGGAGCGGTTGCGGGAGCTGTTTGGCGGCAAGTATGTGCTTATCGGGGCAACTGCCAGTGGCTTGGGCGAGAAGTACGCTGTTTCGCCGAGCTTTGGTCAGAGGCAGGCCATGCCGGGGGTGGAGATCCTGGCCAATGTTGCCGATGCCCTCCTGCGCGGCAGCGCTATCATCCCGCTCTCCATGCCGTGGCAGGTGGTCCTCACCCTGTTGCTGGTGGCGCCGGTATACATTATCTACCGTCTGGTGGGAGGCAGGGTTGCGATGCCCCTGGCGGTGGTTCATCTTGGGGCAGTACTGGCGCTGAGTTTCCTGCTGCTGGGGGGAGCTGGTATCTGGTTTCCCCCCATGACCGCCGTACTATGTATTGCGTTCAGCTATCCGCTATGGAGCTGGCGGCGCATGCATCTTCTTTTCAGTCAGCTGTTCCGGGAAAAGGAGCTGGCAGAGGTGACGCTGCGCTCTATCGGCGACGGTGTGATCACCGTCGACAGTAGCGGCTGCATAGATTTCATGAACCCGTCCGCCGAGAGACTCACCGGCTGGAGCCGGGAGGAGGCGTACGGGGAGGCGGCAGAGTCGGTGATACGGTTTGTCGACGGGGAAGGGAGAGGTGTGGAGGCTGGCCTGGAGCCGGGCTCTGCCAGGAGAGAGGAGGTGGTTACCCTCCCGGATCAGACCAGGATCGTTACCAGGAACGGAGAGCAGCGCGACGTTCATGGCACCGTGGCCCCGATTCGTGACAGCGAGAGGAACGTCATCGGCAGGGTGATTGCCATCAGCGACGTGAGCAAGCTGCGCCAGGCCGCGGCGCAGCTCAGCTACCAGGCGACGCACGATACCCTTACCGATCTGCCCAACAGAAGCCTGCTCCAGCAGCATCTGCAGCGGGTGCTGGCCCGCGCTCGGCGTACCGGTCTGGGGATTGGGGTGCTGTTCGTGGATCTGGACAACTTCAAGAGTGTCAACGACGGGCTGGGTCACGCGGCCGGTGATCAGGTGCTGGAGGCGGTAGCGGTTCGCCTGCAGGCATCCTTGCGCGGTGAGGATCTGGTGGCGCGGCAGGGTGGTGACGAGTTCGTAGTGGTGCTGGACAATATAGAGAATCCCCGCCAGATCGGGTCCGTTGCCCGCAAGATCTGCACTGCTCTGGATCGGCCGGTGGTGCTTGATGGTCACAGCTATTTCGTCACCGCCAGCATCGGGATCAGCGCCTACCCGCGGGACGGCACCACCGCAGACGAGCTTATCAGGAATGCGGATGCGGCCATGTACCGTGCCAAGGAGAAGGGGCGTGGCTACATCCAGTACTACTCTCAGGAGATGAATCGTCAGGCGCGCACCCGCCTGGAGCTGGAGCGACAGCTACGCCATGTACATGAGCGCGGCGAGCTGGAGATTCACTATCAGCCGATTCTCGACCTGGAGCGCGATACCATCGCCGGCGTCGAGGCGCTATTGCGCTGGCGGCATCCCGAGAAGGGGCTGTTGCTGCCGGACAGATTCCTCGAGGTGGCAGAAGAAGCCGGCCTGATAGCCGAGCTGGGCAGGTATGTGATTCACCATGTCTGTACCCAGGCGATGAAGTGGCGCAGCTATGGTTTGCCGGAACTGCGTGTGGCGATCAACCTCTCTCCACGGCAGCTCTCCGATCCGGGATTGGTGGACAGCATCGCCCGGATCCTGAAGGAGACCGGCATAAATCCCGCCAAGCTGGAGTTCGAGATCACCGAGAGCATGCTGATCAGCGATCCCGAAGCGGCGGTCGAGACGCTGCAGGCGCTCAAGTCACTGGGGGTGGCCATGGCCATCGACGACTTCGGCACCGGCTACTCCTCTCTATCCCGTCTCAAGCAGTTTCCGGTGGACAGCCTGAAGATCGACAAATCGTTCGTCCACGATATACAGAACGAGGATGGTGTCAACGAAGGCATCGCCTCGGCGGTGATCTCCCTTGCCCACAGTCTGAAGCTAAAGGTGGTGGCCGAAGGGGTGGAGAACGATACCCAGCTACGCCATCTGCGATCCAGGGGGTGCGACGAGATTCAGGGTTTCTATCTGAGCCGCCCGCTGCCAGCGGAGGCCATGACCACGATGTTGATGGCGGGTACCGGACCTACCTCTGCCATCGGGTGTCGCTCAACAGCTTGAAAGAGCGCTAGTACTCTTTCAAGGTAATAAATCATGATTCAGCGTCCCTGTGGTGTTTCGCGGCAAGGCGCAGTGCGCAGGCAATGGTTGTTCCCTTGTCAAGCACTGCAACGCCGCGGCGGAACACCACAGGGACGCCCGGAGGGTTGGTCTGTCAACGTCCATGGCCGCGTTGCTCCTCTTGCGAAGGGCGACGGCCATTCGCTGCGAGGAGCGCCTTGCCCTGAACGTTGACAGACCAACTGAATCCTAATTTATTACCTTGAAAGAGTACTAGTCCCGTACCGCTCCCGGTAGGCCGTCAGTCTCTCCTGCCACTGTTTCAGCTCCGGCTTGCCGGAGAGGTAGTCCAGCAGCGTGCCCAGATCGGCGATACTGACCACCGGAACACCCAGATCCTGCTCCACCTCCTGGACGGCCGACAGCTTGCCCGCCCCGCGTTCCTGGCGATCCAGTGAAACCACCACGCCTGCCAGTTCTGCTCCGGACGCACGGATGATGGCGCTCGATTCCCGTACCGAGGTGCCAGCCGAGATCACGTCGTCCACCACCAGGACACGTCCGTGCAGCGCTGCCCCCACGATACTGCCCCCTTCTCCGTGATCCTTGATCTCCTTGCGATTGAAGGCGTACGGAATGTCCAACTGGTGCCGTTCCGCCAGCGCGATGGAGCATGCCGCCACCAGCGGGATCCCCTTGTAGGCTGGACCGAACAGCATGTCGAAGCGGATCCCCGAAGCCACTATGGCCTGGGCGTAGAATCTCCCCAGCTGCGCCAGCCGGGCCCCGCTGTTGAACAGGCCGCTGTTGAAGAAGTACGGGCTGATGCGCCCCGATTTCAGCTTGAACTCTCCGAAGCAGAGGACTCGGGAGTCTATGGCAAACTGGAGAAACTGCTGTCGGTAGTCGTGCATGGGGGTGTTGCCTGCTGTTGTGGTGACAGCATCCCATCATACTATTATTGCCCCGGCAACCAAATGTTTGCACCTTCAGGACGCCGAGTCTGCGTCAGATCAAGGCGCGGCTTGCGGGCTACCGTGGAGGAATGGGTATCTTCCCCCGCCGGCTACCCCATCTCTAAAGCAGGGTTTTTTCGATTCCGATAATCAGGATAGTGAGAATACTGTTTTGATCTACTTGGTTATCGGGGGGGCACGCGGAGCGTGTGGAGGGAAGGTGCTTTTCACCGGGTGATTTTGCTGGCGTCCCTGCTCTGCGCCGCCCTCGCGGTGGGTTGCGTGGATGAGCAGGGGGCGAGGTGGGTCATCGTGGCCCATCCGGTCAACGCCGTTGCGGAAGATGGAGGGCGGGTGGCCCCGCGGAGCGTCATGGTGCCGGATGGAGGCTCCGTATCCTT
>DRMK01000026.1 GCA_011322575.1 Gammaproteobacteria bacterium | reverse complement strand
GGCGGGCTCCCTGCCAGTCGATCTCCAGGATAACATCGATACCCGCCCGCAGCCGTTCGAAGATATTGGCCTTCGCCGTGCCATAAAAATTCCCGAACACTTCGGCGTGCTCCAGAAACTCGCCGGCCGCTACCATGCGCTGAAAGCCCTCCCGGTCGATGAAATGGTAATTGATCCCGTCCCTCTCCCCCGGACGCGGCGGACGGGTAGTATAGGAAACCGAAACCTCCAGCTCGTCGAGCTGCTCCAGCAGCGCCTTCACCAGGCTGGTCTTGCCCGCCCCCGACGGGGCCGCGACGATGTAGAGCGTCCCGGTCATTCTATGTTCTGTACCTGTTCACGCATCTGTTCGATCAGCACCTTCAGATCCACCGCGGCCCGGGTGGTGCGGGCGTCGGCCGCCTTGGATGCCAGGGTGTTGGCCTCCCGGTTCAGCTCCTGCATCAGGAAATCCAGCCGCCTGCCCATGGGCCGCTCCTGCTGCAACACGTGGCGCACCTCCCGCACATGGGCCATCAGCCGATCCAGCTCCTCGCTCACATCCATCTTGTGGGCGAACAGCAGCATCTCCTGCTCCAGGCGGGCGGGATCCAGCTCCTCCCTCACCTCCGACAGCCGCTCCTGCAGGCGCTGGCGCATCTCCCGCGCCACCTCGGGAAGGTGGCCCCGCAGTTGCTCCACCACCTCCTCGACCGCGCCGCAGCGCCGCTCTATGAGAGCCCCCAGCTGCTCCCCCTCCCGCGCTCGAGTGGCAATGAGTTCGTCCAGAGCCCGATCCAGAAGATCCAGCAGCTGCTCACGCAGCTCCCCGCTCTCCAGCCGCGGCGGCTGCAGCACGCCGGGCCAGCGCAGAATCTCCATGGAGCTTACCGCGGAGGGGTTGTAGAGCATGGCATCTATGGCGCGGCTGGCGTTTGCCACCTGGCGCGCCAGATCCTCATCCACCAACAGCTCCTGACCCGCCGCGGAGGGGTGGTAGCCGATCCGGCACTCCACCTTGCCACGTCCCAGACGCGCCCCGATGCGCTCGCGCAGATCCATCTCCAGAAAGCGCAGCTCCTCGGGAAGCCGCAGGCTCATCTCCAGATAGCGATGATTCACCGAGCGCAGCTCCAGATCCAGGGAACCACTATCTCCGTGCCGCTCGGCCCGGGCAAAAGCGGTCATGCTCCTAACCATAACAACGTCCTGTCGTATTCGATTGGTGTAAATATTCTAACCGAATCAAAGCAATTGCGGCTATAATTTCGCTCCATTGCAAACACGGGACAGCAGAGATGCGCGCAGACGGACGTACCGCGGACCAGATCCGCCCGGTCAGGATAACCACCGGCTACACCAAGCATGCCGAAGGCTCGGTGCTGATCGAGTTCGGTGACACCAGGGTGATCTGCACCGCCAGCGTGGAGGAGCAGGTGCCACGCTTCCGCAGGGGAACCGGGGAGGGCTGGGTGACGGCGGAGTATGGCATGCTGCCCCGCTCCACCGGCAGCCGCATGCGCCGCGAGGCGAGCCAGGGACGCCAGGGAGGACGCACCATGGAGATCCAGCGCTTGATCGGGCGCTCGCTGCGCGCGGTGGTGGACCTGGCGGCACTGGGTGAACGCACCATAACCGTCGATTGTGACGTGATCCAGGCGGACGGCGGCACCCGCACCGCCTCCATAACCGGCGCCTATGTGGCCCTGGTGAGCGCCACCCGGCAGCTGCTCGCCAGGGGGATCATTCAGAAGGAGCCGATCCACGGCCAGGTGGCCTCCATCTCGGTGGGAATCGTGAACGGCCAGGCGGTGGTGGATCTGGACTACGCCGAGGATTCCAGCGCCGAGACCGACATGAATGTGGTGATGAACGGGGCGGGAGCGTTCATCGAAATACAGGGTACGGCGGAGGGACACGCCTTCCGCCGCGAGGAGCTGGATACCATGCTGGATCTGGCCCAGGGGGCCATCGGCCAGCTCCTGGCGAAACAGGATGCGGCCCTGGAGGGATAACATGCAGCGGATGGTGCTCGCCACTGGCAACCCGGGCAAGGTTCGGGAGTTGAGCGGCATGCTGCGGGGAACAGGCGTGGAGATCCTGTCCCAGACGGAGCTGGGAGTGCCGGAGATCGAGGAGACCGGCCTGAGTTTCGTGGAGAACGCCCTGCTCAAGGCGCGCAACGCGGCGCTGCATACCGGCCTGCCCGCCATAGCGGACGACTCCGGCCTGGAGGTGGATGCGCTGCAGGGCGCGCCCGGCATCCACTCGGCGCGCTATGCCGGCCCGGCGGCCAGCGACGTGGACAACATGCGCAAGCTCCTGGAGGAGTTGCAGGGGGTCCCGGAGCGGCGGCGCACCGCCCGCTTCCGCTGCGTGCTGGTCCATATGCGCCACGGAGCGGATCCCTGTCCCGTGATATGCCAGGGGAGCTGGGAGGGACGGATTCTCACCGAACCCAGAGGGGAGAACGGCTTCGGTTACGATCCCCTGTTCCATATTCCGGAGTTCGGCTGCAGCAGCGCCCAGCTGGAGCCGGAGACGAAAAACCGCGTGAGCCATCGCGCCAGGGCGTTGCGGCGGCTGAAACGGGAGTTCGCCGCCATCTACTCCGCCTGAGCGCCATGCTGAAGCCGCTGCCACCGGAGCTGCAGCCCGGCCCCGCCACGCCGCCGCCCCTTGGCCTCTACATCCACATCCCCTGGTGCGTGCGCAAATGCCCCTACTGCGACTTCAACTCCCACGAGACCGCTGACGACCTGCTGCCGGAAGCCGCCTACCTGGATGCCCTGACGGCCGACCTGGAGAGCTCCCTGCCCGATATCTGGGGGCGCACCATCCAGACCATCTTCATTGGCGGGGGCACCCCCAGCCTGCTCTCGGCCCGGGCCATCGACACCCTGCTGTCGCGGCTGCGCGCGCTGCTGCGTCTCGGCCCCGACACCGAGATCACCCTGGAGGCCAACCCCGGCACCGCGGACGCCGGCCGCTTCCGGGAGTTTCATGCCGCCGGCATCAACCGGCTATCCATCGGTGTTCAGAGCTTCGACGACCGGCTGCTACTCGCCACAGGACGCATCCACGACGGCCGCGAGGCGCGCCGCGCGGTGGAGCTGGCGCAAGCGGCCGGGTTCCAAAACATCAACCTGGATCTGATGTTCGCCCTGCCGGGACAGGATCTGCGGATGGCCGAACGGGATCTGCGGGTCGCCATCGCCCAGCAACCGGAGCACATCTCCCTCTACCAGCTCACCATCGAGCCCCACACCTCTTTTCATCACCACCAGCCCAACCTGCCGGACGACCACTTGGCGTGGCAGATGCAGCTCCAGGGAACGCAGCTGCTCACCGCCCACGGATACGGCCAGTACGAGGTGTCGGCCTACGCCCGTCCCGGACGGCGTTGCCGCCACAACCTCAACTACTGGCGCTTCGGGGACTACCTGGGCATCGGTGCGGGGGCCCACAGCAAACTCACCGATCCGGCGACCCGCTCCATCACCAGAATCAGCAGGGTGCGCCACCCGCAGCGCTATCTGGCGGCCGCCGGTGGCGCGGACGCCATCCAGAGCCGTGAGCACCTGGAGGGCGGCACCATAGCCCTGGAGTTCATGATGAACGCGCTGCGCCTCACGGAGGGGTTCGAGAGGGGTCTGTTCCCGGAGCGGACCGGCCTCCCCATGGCCGGTCTGGAGCGACAGATGGAGAAGGCGCGGGAGCGCGGGCTGCTGGAGCGGGACGGCGCCACAATCCGCGCCACTGAACGGGGGAGGCGCTATCTGAACGACCTGCTGGAGCTGTTTGTTCCTGCCTGCTGACAGAGAACGGACGCCATCCGATTCCGATAAAAGAAGGGGCTGCCAGTAGCAGCCCCGGTTTCCCGCATTTGGCGGTTCCCGCTCTACGTCTCGGCAACCACCTCTCCGACCGGGCGCAGCAGGGGCTTTCCTCCACCGCGCTGCCGGCGGGAGATCTCCTGCAGCTGGCGACGCGCGGCGTCGAATGCCTCGTGTATGGCCACATAGAGATCCTCGTGCGGCTCCCGTTTCACTACCACCTCCGAGCCGGGCACGGTAATATCTATGCAGGCGTTGTACATCACCCCTTTCCGCTGGTGGCGATGCGGAGCATCCACCACCACCCGGCAGCTCACTATCCTGTCGTAGAACCGCTCCAGCTTCCGCGCCCTGTCACGCACGGCCCCTTCGATGGCCTCCGTGAGTTCGATGTTCCTGGCGGTAATCTGTAATGGTAATTTCATATAATAACCCCCTGGATCAAACGTGTTTTATGGCTGATTACTGTCTTCGGGGATGCATCTCCCCTGTTACGCAAGACAATCGACGGCACAATCTTGTTCAGAGGACCCCACGCACTGCGGATCAAGGCACGCTCCGCAGGGAATGGCTGGCCCCCTTGCCAGGAGCCGCAACACAGAGCCGGGATGCGTGAGGCTGGGCTCTGGACGACATCCGCGGAGTTGCGCCGGCTTGCTTGCGGCGGACCGTCCAGACTTCCGCTGAATGAGGCTTTGTCATCGATTGTCTTGGTATGTCGC
This sequence comes from Gammaproteobacteria bacterium, assembly GCA_011322575.1. Taxonomy (GTDB): domain Bacteria; phylum Pseudomonadota; class Gammaproteobacteria; order Thiohalospirales; family Thiohalospiraceae; genus DRMK01. Next base: position 13,108 of record DRMK01000026.1, on the reverse strand, counting down.
GTCCGTTCCACACCTGCCTACAGAAAAGATAATAGACCAAAATCCATGTTATTGAAGTCTGATGTTCCCCTCCAAAGCCGCTGACGCCCCCTAGGTGGGGCTCTCCCCACCGGCCTGCACTGCCCGCCTTTTCAGCCGCTTGATCCTGCCGTAGAGCTGTTTCTGTTCGGGGGCGTGCTGCTCGTAGGCGGTGATCAGCTCCCCGAGCCGATCGCAGCGCGCCGCGGCCGCCTCCAGGGACTGGAGGTACTTGTAGTTGCCGGTCTGCGCCGGCAGCCCGGCGAGAAACAGCTGCAGTGCCAGATCGTAGGCCTGCAGGCGGTAACAGCTCCAGGCCAGGACGGCGGCGGTCTCCGGCCCCATCTCCGCCAGCCGCTCGGCCACGAATCTCCGGGCCGTCTCCCCCTCACCCCGCTCCAGCAGCCGCTGCAGGTAGGCCGCCGCCATCTGCTGCGGAATCTCCTCGCCCAGCTCGAGCAGCATCTCCACCTCCGCCAGCAGCTCCTCCGGCGCCAGCTCCTGCGAGCGCAGCCGCTGCAGCTGCGCCTGCGCCCCGGCGTCGTCCGGGTACCTGTCGAGATAGGGCCGCAGATAGCGCAGGGCACGCTCGCCGTTCTCCATCCGCTCGTAGAGCCAGGCCAGCTCCCGCCCGACCCGTGGATGGTCGGCATAGAGCTCCAGCAACACCCCCTCCGCCGCGGCGTAGTCGCCGAGCTGGGTGAGGCTCTTGCCGCACCAGAGCCGCGCCCGCCAGTGGGGGAACAGCCGGTCGCTCTCGGTGAAGCGGGCGAGCGCCTGCCGGTAGCGCCGCTCCCGGTACTCCATGCGACCGGCGAGATAGTGGATGCGCGCGGAGCCGGGGTGGAGGCGCAACAGCTGCTCCGCCAGCAGGCGGGCCTCCTCACGATTGTCGCCGGCCAGCAGATACTCCAGCTCCAGCCCGCGGCACTCCACGGAGAGGGGCTCTTCGCTCTTGAGCCGCTGCAGCAGATTGGCCGCCTGCTCCAGATCCCTCCTGCGGATCGCCTGCCGGAGGTTGCGGCGCAGTACCGTGATCACGCGCTCTCGTGTCTCCATCACCACAGTGGTTTCGGTCGATATGTTAAAGTTTGCTCCATGTCGGGAGAGATTACCAATATCGGGGATCTGCTCGAGGTCAGACCGCACCCGACCGTGGTGCGCCTGGCGGACCTGGAGTCCGAGGCGGCGCAGTGGCTGAGCGACAGCTTTCTGGTCACCCCGGAGATCAAGACCCATCTGGGCGCGGTACGGCGGATGCTGGAGCGCGGCGAGGGGGGCGGCGCCTTCCTCATCGGTCACTACGGCTCCGGCAAGTCCCATCTCCTGGGCTACCTGACCCAGCAGCTGCGCGCCGGCGCGCTGGTCTCCTCTCCCGTGCGTGTGGTTCCGCTCTCCCTGGTCAACTTCAGCGCCGCCAACCGGCTCGAGGAGATCGTCTGCTCGGCGCTGGGCCTGAAACCGGATCAGGGGGATCGCCGTCTCGTCTGGGATGGCTTCGAGGGGGACGGCACCCTGCTGATCCTGGACGAGCTCTCCGAGTTCCTGCGCTCCAAGGGGGATGCGCGCGCCTTCAACGAGGATGTGCGCTTCCTCCAGTTTCTGGGGGAATGGTCGCGGGACCGGAGATTCTGGATCCTGGCGGCGATGCAGGAGGGGATCGAACACACCGGCGAGCTGGAGCACTCCCTCTACCGCAAGATCAAGGACCGCTATCCGCTGCGCCTGCTGTTGACCCCGGCCCATATCCAGACCCTGATTGCCGACAGCATCCTGGTCAAGCGCGAGGGGTACGGGGAGGCGGTGCAGCGCCTGGTCGGCAAGCTGAGAGAGTCCTTCTCCCCGAGGGAGCTGGATCTGCCGCTGCTGCAGAGGATCTATCCGCTGCATCCGGCCACCCTGATGCTGCTGGAGGAGATCCGGGACCGCTTCTCCCAGACCCGGGGCGTGGTGGACTTCGTGGTGACCACCCTGCGGGGAGATCCGGCCCGCGGCGTGGAGCCGTTCCTGGAGCGGCCCTGGGGAGAGCTGATCACCCCGGATCGAATCGTCGATCACTTCCGCGACCTGTTCGAGCTGCAGCCGGAGTTCATCCCGCTGGCGCAACGGCTCTTCCCCTGGTACCAGAAACATCTGGACGAGCTGTTCGACAAACCCCTGCTGCGCAACCTCGCGCAGCGCCTGTTGAGGCTGCTGGTGCTGGTCCACCTCTCCCCCGCCCGGGAGACCCTGACCGCCCGGCAGGCCTCCGCGTGGCTGCTGTTCAGCGCCAGCCGGGTGGAGCCGGCGCGCAACCGCGAAATCATCGAGAAGGTGCTGGCGCGGCTCGCCGATCAGGGGCGCTTCGTGGCGCGCCGCAAAGGGGGCTACCGGCTGGAGCTCAGGGAGGATGGCAGCGCCGCCTTCGAAACCCGCCTGAAGCGGGAGGTGGCCGCCCTGCAGGGGCAGGAGGAGCTGGTGCTGGAGCTGCTCGCCCCGCTGCTGCCGGAGGGGCAGTTCAACCCGTTCACACTGCCCCGCGAACGGTACCAGCACCGGCGCCTGACCTGGCGCTTCCACGAGCGGCGGTATGCCGTCTGGTGCGGGGAGAAGGAGCCGGAACCGCTGGAGGAGGAGGGGGTAGTCGGGCTCTGTATCCGCCTCCCCTGGGGCGAGGCGGCCGTCGCCCCCGGCTGCTATACGCTGATCCCGGCCCCCATCCGCCCCGGCGCGGATCTGGTGGAGCTGGCGGCGCTTGCCAGGATGCGCGAGCACCCGCTGGGGATGGAGCAGAGCCAGCGGCTGGCGCAACGCATCCAGACGCGGCTCCCCGCCTGGCAGGGAGCGCTGCGCAACGCCTGGCTGGAGGCGTCGCTGGTGACGCCGGAGGGAAAACGGGAGCCCCCGCCCCGCTTCGACCTCAAGGGTGCGCCGGAGGGGTGGCTGGAGAGCCTGGCGCTCTGGGCGATGCGGCGCACCTGGCCCGCCTTCGAGCGGTTTGCGCCGGCCCACGGGCCGCTGCCGAAGGAGGCCTGGCGGCGGCTGATGCGCTTCGCCGCCGAATCCGACCTGCTCGCCGAGCAGGCGGACGAGTATGTGATGTTGATCCGCGAGGCCTATCTGGTGCCGATGGGGCTGCTGCGCCGCAAGGGACGGGGGTACACCATTCCCGGCAACCTGGAGCGGCACGAGCTGGTGACCCTCGTCACCCCGTTGCTGGAGCACGACCCCTCTCCCGGAACCATCGCCCGGCACCTGGCCTGCCCCATCTACGGACTGGTGCCGGACCAGGTCAAGGCACTGCTGATCTTCCTGCTGCTGCAGGGGGAGCTGGACATCGTCAAGGAGGGAAGCTCCTACCGGGACACCTTCGAGACCCTGCCCAACCCGCTGCAGTATGATCGGGTGGTGCCCGGCAGCTCCCTCGGCGGAGAGCAGCTCCGGGCCATGGAGCAGCTCTGCAGCGCCTTCCAGGTTCCGGCGCCACGCCAGTGGAGCATCCTGGCCCAGCGCCGCATCGCCACCCGGCTGCGCAGCGCGGCGCAACGGGCGACGGAACGCCTGCAGCCGCTGGTGACCCGCCTGCAGGGCCTTCCCCAGGGGGAGGGCCTGCTACAGCGGCTGCGCACCCATCTGGCCGCCTGGAGAGCGCTGGCCGAACAGGGTGACCCGCTGCAGGGGCTGCGCCAGTTCCTCTACGAAGCGAAGTCGGTGCCCGCCCTTCTGGCGGAGCTGGAGGAGTTCACCGCCATGGAGCAGCGGCTCACCCGGCTGCTCACCGAGATAGAGCGCTACCGCCATCTACTGCAGCACGCGGCGCTGGCCGGCACCCCGGCCGCCGCCGCGCTGGAGGCCCTGGGAGAGATGCCGCCCCTGGATCAGCCCGATCAGCTGGAGCAGTGGCTCCGGCAAGCCGGCGCCATCTACGCGGACCACAAGGAGAGCTACCGCGCCGCCCACCAGCGCTGGTGGCACTCCGTCCAGCAGCACCCCATCTGGCAGTGGCAGCCCCCCGCGCTGGCGGCCAGCCGCCACCTGGGACTGGAGCAGCAGCTGGCCGCAGTGGAGTCCTGCCGCCGGGAGCTGCGCAGCCGATGCTGCCGGGGGCTGGTCAATCTCGACTACCAGCCGGTCTGCAGCTGCGGCTTCGACGGCGAGTCCGCGCCGGTGGCCGAGCTGCTGCAGCGCTTTGGCCGGCTGAGCCGGGAGATCGAGGAGCAGGTGCAGCTCTTTTTCCGGCAGGAGAGTGTCAGGAGACGACTGCGGGAGTGGCAGGAACAAGGGGTGGAGCCAGGCAGCGCCGTCCAAGGCTACCTGGAGGGGAGGCAACCGCTGCCGGAGATCGGCGACATCGAACTGCTCGACCAGCACCTGGCGGGACTGGACCTGGTCCGGGAGCTGGATGAATCGGTGGTGCTGGAGCTGCTGGAGCAGCACAGCTGGGAACCCGCGGAGCTGCTCGCCCGGCTGGAGAGGCTGTTTGCGGAGACGGGAGGCCGGCGGATCCGCTTCCGGCGCCGTTCCCGTGGCGGGCCGGTGCCGGAGTCGGTGGCCAGCTGGTGCGGCGCGCAGGCGCTGCGCCACGGGATCCCGCTGCCGCCGGGACTGGATCGGGAGGCGCTGCGCACCATAAGCGGACAGCTTGGTCCGGAGCAGGTGGGAGCGGCCGCGCTGCGGCGGCTGGATGAGATCGGCCTCGACGCCAGCGGGGAGAAGCGGATCCTGGAGTGGCTGCTGGAAGGGCAGATCCCGCTCCCGGAGGAGCCGCTGCCGGAGGGCTCGGCGACACGGGCGGTCCAGATCTTCCGCAACCGGGAACGCCCCTCCACACCGGCCGCGCTGGCTGCCGCCAGCAGCACCCTCTACCGCCACTCCGGCGTCATGCACCGGCTGGCCGGGGATGCATGGCTGGAGTGGCTGGAGGAGCTGGCCTGCACCCCCCTGGCCGGGGTGGTGCCACTACCCGAGGCGCTGGACCGCTGCCTGGGCCACCAGTGGCTGCTGATCGACTGCCTCGGCCTGCCGCTGCTGGAACCGCTGCGTGCCCCCGTCACCGAGCTCTTCTCCGCCTGGGCGCCGCCCCTCGTCACCTTCGCCGAGGTCTCCCGCGACTCCAGCACCGACGGCTGCTACCGCCAGCTTCTCGCCGACGGCATCAACCACCCCATGGCGAAGCTGGATGTGGTGGATGAGCAGATCCACGCGGCCGCCACCGGTTTCGACGAGCTGGTGACCCGGATCGCCGCCGAGCTGCGCATCGCGGTGAAAAAGGTGCTGCCGCAGCTGGATCCCGGCAGGCCACTGCTGATCTTCGCCGACCACGGCTTCCGCCTGACAGCCGATGGCAGGGGCTACCGCCACGGCGGCGACTCCACCCTGGAGCGGATGGTTCCGCTGTGGCATTTCGCCCCCCACGGCGAAAACAGCGGGGCGGCAAACCCTCCCGGGGTTGTTTCTCCAAAACCGCGTAGGCGGGGAGCGGGAAATATTGAGATCTGATCCTTCGGAAAACCGTTTCATAAAAGGGTTGGGACGCTTCGTGGTCTCCCTCACCTGGGCAATCCTGCTCGCCGTCGTCCTGTTCGTTCTCTATCTGATCGGCGGACCTTAATGGTCTTCCCCAAATCGTGTGGGGAAGACCCGTTAACATTAACCCTGTGCGCAATCCCGGCTGTCCCGCCTTCCACCACCCCGCGTATAATGGAGGTTGACGGCGGCGGGGAACTAATCACGCCCGGCATTGCCCCATTGGTTACCCGGTAACAATATGGGTTTCAAGAACCGGCTGGATCGAGGCGCAGCTTGCGGGCAGCTCCCCAGCCGGCCAGCATCTTCCGGAGCCACCATCCGTGCCACGCATGTTACACCCGTTTTTTCTGATTCTATTGCTGCTGTGGGGCGCCACTCCGTGGCAGCAGGGTCATGCGCTGTACAGCGATCTGCCGGAGATGGGCGATACCACCGGCAACCTGCTCAGCCGGGAGGAAGAGCAACGTATCGGAGCGGAATTCATGCGCAACGTGCGTCAGAACCTCACCCTGCTGGACGATCCGGAGATTGACGGCTACCTGCAGGATCTCGGGGGGCGGCTGGTGTCCCACAGCGACCGGGCGGGGGGTGACTTTACCTTCTTCATCGTCCAGGATCCACGTATCAACGCCTTCGCAGCGCCGGGTGGGTACATTGGTGTAAACTCCGGTCTGATCCTCAGTACCGAGAGCGAAAGCGAGCTGGCCGCCGTGCTGGCCCACGAGATCGCCCACGTCACCCAGCGCCACCTGGCCCGCGCCAGCGAGGCGGCCAGCCGGATGAATCTGCCCATGACCGCTGCCATCCTGGCGGCCATCATCCTGGGGGGGCAGGATCCGGATCTGACCCAGGCGGCTATCACCGCAGCGGTGGCCGGCAGCACCCAGCAGATGATCAACTTCACCCGCAGCAACGAAAAGGAGGCGGATCGGGTTGGTATCCGACTACTCAGCCAGGCCGGCTTCGATCCCGTGGCCATGCCCTCCTTTTTCCGCAAGATGTTGCCCAGCGATCGGCTCTACCGGGACGTTCTGCCCGACTTTCTGAAGACCCACCCGGTAACGCTAGAGCGTATCAGCGACTCGGAGAATCGCGCCGCGCAGCTCAAAAAGGGAAGTACCAGGAAAAGTAACCGCTACCTGCTGACGCGCGCGAAGCTGAAAGTTCTGCTGAGCGGTTCTCCCCGGCAGGCGATGGACTATTTTGGCGAGCGGGACGGTGAAGCCGCGAAATACGGCTATGCCCTGGCTCTCAACCGGGCCGGACGCTACCAGGAGGCGCGGCGCATAATCCGGGATCTGCTGGAGAGAAATCCTGCCACCATGGCCTACCAACTGGCCCTGGCGCGCATCGAGGCGGATGCCGGCAGAGTGGAGCCGGCGCTGGAGATCTACCGCCGCAACCTGCGCCTCTACCCGCTCGACGCCACCCTTACCATCGAATACAGCACGACCCTGCTGCAGGCCGGGCAGGCAGCGGAAGCCCGGCAGCAGCTGCACCGCTACCTGGCCGCCAGGGAGGCCAGCCCCAGGATCTACCGGCTGCTGGCACAGGCAGAGAAGACGGCCGGCTTTCCGGTGGCCTCGTTCCGCGCCATGGCGGAGTACTACTATCTGGAGGGGTTGACGCTGGAGGCGCTGCGCCAGCTGCGCCATGCCCTGGCCGTGCAAGGGATCAGCAGATATGACTCCGCCGCCATCAAGGCGCGCATGCGGCAACTTCGAGAACAGGCCGCTCTGGAGGCGGGATCCCGCAGAGAGAAACAGGGACCGCGCTGAGATGCCCGAGGGACCGGAGATCAGGCGCGCCGCGGATCGGCTGGAAAAGACCCTTTGCGGCAAGGGCAAGGTAAAGGTCTGGTTCGCCTTCCCGCGCCTGAAACGGTTCGAGCGGCAGCTGGAGGGCGCATGCGTGGCGGCTGTGGAGACCTTCGGCAAGGCGATACTGACCAGGTTCGACAACGCTCTCAATATCTACAGCCACAACCAGCTCTACGGCCGCTGGTACTGCTGCAACCCGGACGATCCGCCCCGCACCAGCCGCCAGCTGCGCCTGGCGATCCATACCGACAGCCACTCCGCCCTTCTCTACAGCGCCTCCGAAATCGAGGTTCTGGAAAACAGCGCCGTGGCGACCCACCCTTTCATCTCCCGGATCGGGCCGGATCTGCTCTCCCCCCAGACCACCCTGCCCATGGTAATGGAGCGCCTCCGGGAGCGCGGTTTCCGCAACCGGCAGCTGGGACGCCTGCTGACCGAGCAGTCGTTCGTAGCTGGTCTGGGAAACTACCTGCGTTGCGAGATTCTGTTCGTAACCGGACTTGCACCCTCATGCCGCCCGGCGGATCTTGACTCCGGCCAGCTCGAGCAGCTTGCGCGCGCCATGCTGCACCTGCCCCGGCAGTCCTACCAAACCGGTGGCATAACCAACCACCTGCCACGCGCCCGCAAAATGCTGGCGGAAGGAAGCAGCTTCGAGGATGCGCGCTTCCACGTATTTCGCCGCGCCGGCAAGCCATGCTACCGCTGTGGCGCCGCCATCCAGCGCAGCGACCGGGGGGGACAGACCACCTGGTTCTGCCCCCGCTGTCAGAAAGGGGCCGCACCGGCATCGGGCGCGTGAAAGCACAAGCCGCCGCCCCCTAAGAGTCCTTTTTCATCCGTTCCAGGATCTCCACCGCGCCACTCACCAGACCGGGGCAGATTTTCCGGAACAGCCCCTCGTCCACGGCCTGCCTGTACCCCTCGGGAGTGCCGATGTCACACCCCAGCAAGGCGCTGCACTCCACCGAACCGTGACGCTCCTGGAACCGGTTTAGAAACTCACGCACCAGATAGTAGGTCTCCTCCTTGGAGGCCACGTCGTTCACCTCCGTGGGTCCCTTCTTCAACCCGATCACCAGTATGGCCCCGGTAACCGCGCCGCAGGTATGGGCAGTACGCCCCATTCCTCCTCCCAGGCCGGTAGCCAGCTTCAGGGCCAGCTCACGCTCCAGCCCTTCCTCCTCGCAGTAGGCCGACAGAACGGCTTGCGAACAGAGAAACCCATCGCAGAAACTGGTAACCGCCTCCTCGTTCTTGTCCATCTCGATTCACCCCTCGGCAATCAACTCCTCCACCCCCCGCATGGCGGGATTCAGCACCACACCTTTCTCGGTAACTATAGCATCTATCAGGGCTGCAGGCGTCACGTCGAAGGAGGGGTTCCAGGCAGCCGCCCCCCGTGCCGCGACAGGCTCCCCCCCAAGCTCCAGCACCTCACGCTCGGGCCGGTGCTCGATGGGGATGGATGCTCCGTCGGGAGTGGATGGATCGATGGTGGAGGTAGGCGCCACCACCATGAACTTTACTCCGTGATGACGGGCGCTGACTGCGGTACTGTAGGTGCCAATCTTGTTTGCCACATCCCCGTTGGCTGCAATACGGTCCGCCCCTACTATCACCCAGCCGATCTTCCCCTTGCCCATCAGCCAGGCGGCGGCACCATCGGCCAGCAGGGTCACCGGAATCCGATCCTGCACCAGCTCCCAGGCGGTAAGCCGCGCTCCCTGCAGCCAGGGCCGGGTCTCTCCCGCATACACGCGCCCGATCCTGCCCGCGGCGTAGGCTGCCCGGATCACCCCCAGGGCAGTACCGAACCCCCCGGTAGCCAGGGAGCCGGTATTGCAGTGGGTCAGCACGGAGCAAGGCTCTTCGATCAGGGCAGCGCCCAGCTCTCCCATCCGCCGGTTGGCGTCGATGTCCTCTGCGTGGATACGCTTGGCCTCGTGGAGCAGGACCTCCCCCGGATCACCCTCAACCCGATGCGCCACCTTCCGCATACGCTCCAGGGCCCATCTCAGGTTGACAGCCGTAGGACGGGCCGCACCCAGCTTCCCCAGTTCCTGTTCCATTTCCTGGCGCCAGTCGGCAGGGCCGCGCCTCCAGGCGCTGCGCGCCGCGAGCACCACACCGTAGGCCGCCGCCACCCCTATGGCCGGGGCGCCGCGCACCACCATGTCACGGATGGCAGCGGCCACCGCCTCCGCGGTCTCCAGCTTGAGAAACTCCTGGCGCTGCGGCAACAGGCGCTGATCCAGCAAACGCAGGGCGGAATCGCGCCACTCCACGGCGCGGATGGTATCGTGGCTGTGACTCATGGATCTCCAGACCGGAATATCACCAAGACAAACGATTATGCGGCCTCATTCAGGGGCTCGGAGGCTAAATGATCGTTTGCCTTGGCATGCACAAGATGGCGGAGGGTCAGGGATTCGAACCCTGGATGGGCGTGAACCCATGCCGGTTTTCAAGACCGGTGCTTTCAACCGCTCAGCCAACCCTCCTGACTCACCCGCCGCGGGACGGGGTAGACAAGGCTACCTAAACCCCGGGGAAATTGCCAGATCTTGATATTCACCCCCGTTGCGGTATGCTTGAACCAATGGCCTGTACCGTGGTCGAATTGACAGGTGTCTCACCACAGGAGGAGTAAATGATAACCAATCAACCCGTTGCCGCGGCCCGCACCGAAGGGGTCTTGGCATCCAATAAGCTGATTCGCAACACCTATATCCTGCTCTCGATGACGCTGCTGTTCAGCGCCTTTACCGCAGGAGTTTCGATGGCGATGAACCTGCCACCCATGGGGCTGCTGATCACGCTGGCAGGGTATTTCGGGCTGCTGTTCCTGACCACCAGGTTCAGCAACAGCGCGCTGGGGCTGGTGTTCGTCTTTGCCCTGACAGGCTTCATGGGCCTGACTCTCGGCCCGCTCATCAATGCCTATCTGGGCCTGCCCAACGGCAGCCAGATCGTTGCCATGGCCATGGGTGGTACTGCCGTCATCTTCCTGGGGCTGTCCGCCTATGCGGTTACCACGCGCAAGGACTTCAGCTTCCTGGGCGGTTTCCTGATGGTCGGAATCCTGGTGGCCTTCCTGGCCGGACTGGCAGCCTTCTTCTTTTCCATGCCGGGCCTCTCTCTGGCGGTTTCGGCCATGTTCGTTCTGCTGATGTCCGGGCTCATCCTGTACCAGACCAGCGAGATCGTAAATGGCGGAGAAACCAATTACATCCTGGCTACCATTACCCTGTTCGTTTCCATCTACAACCTGTTCACCAGCCTGCTCCAGCTGCTGGCGGCGTTCAGCGGAGACGAATAGCCGGCCCCGCTTTTCGGCAAGATACATCAAAACCCCGCGTACAGCGGGGTTTTTTGTATGGCTGACAGGGTTTCCACCGGCAAAACAGCCTGCCGAAAGGTGAACTGTAACCCGCTGGACAGTTGATGTTTTTGCTATACTGCGCGTCGGTTCAGGAAGCAGCGCCAGGAAAAGGAGTTGGAACGACCGCCGGTGGCAACCGCCAACATGCTCAATCTCTGCACCCTTCCCGTGCTGGCTCTGGTAACGCTGCTGATGGTTCCACAAACCGTATTGGCCGCCAGCGTCACCCTGCTGGTGGTGGACAAGACCACCGCCGAGCCTATCGAGGAAGCCGCCGTGGTACTCAATGGGGGCGCCCTGCACGGCGCCACCGACGAGCACGGCAAAGTCATCTTCACCAATGTCACTTTCCCGGTAAAGGTCAAGATCCTGGCCGTCGGTTATGCCCCGGTGCTGTTCCCTCTTCATCCCAGGGGGAAGCGGGTAAAGATCCTGCTGACGCCTCTTGTCGTGGAGGGTGAGGGGCTGGAGGTGGTAGCCGATCGTGTTCCGCAAAAGATCTCCAAAATAACCCTTTCGCAGCAGGAGGTAACCGCCTCGCCGGGAACCCAGGGTGATGCACTGAAGGTAATTCAGTCACTCCCCGGCGTGGTCACCGTCAACGGCGGTAGCGGCATGATCTATGTCCGCGGCAGCAGTCCGGAGAGCAACGGGGTCTGGATCAATACGTTGCCAGTGGGATATCTGTACCATTGGGGGGGGTTGCGCTCCACTCTCAACCCTGCTCTGGTGGAGGATTTCAACCTGTTTCTGGGAGGATTCCAGGTGGAGTATCCGGATCGCCTTGGGGGGATGCTGGACATACGTCTGCGCGCCCCGCGCAACGATCGGCTCCACCAGCAATACAACATCGGTACCTTTGAATCCTCCCTTCTGGTCGAGGGGCCCATCGGCACACCCGGAGGCACCGACAGCTTCTTTGTTGCAGCACGGCGCAGCTATATCGACCTGCTGCTATCACCGGACAGCTTCAACTCCGCCATAGGTAACAGCGACGCCAATGACGACCAGGTGCTCACCGTACCACGATTCCACGATGCCCAGGCACTGTGGCGCCATGAGCTGTCCAATGGCACGCTGGAGGTACAGTATTTTGCGGCCGGTGATGACCTGAAAATGAAGAACAGCACGGCCCAGAGGTCGGATCCCGAACTTGCTGGGGAGCTGCTCCAGAATACCTCGTACCAGACCGCCGGAATTACCTGGAACCAGCGGTGGGACACCACCTGGAGCAGTCGCCTGGCGCTCTCCTGGAGCGAGCAGCGTGACGAGATCTCCCTGGGAACCAACCCCGACACCGGCTTGCCCTATTTTGCCAACAGCAAGGTGCAATCCACGCGGCTGCAGCCGGAATTCACCTGGCAAATCGGTGGAGATGAGTTCATCAGCGGTGGCCTGGAGCTGAACTACACGGAGGCGCCGTTCGACCTCTATATTCCGATCCCGCCAAGTGAGGATGAGCCCTACTACGACTTCACTGGCGCCCCCAAGCATCGGGAGATCTCCTCCCTGTACGCCACCAGTCAGGCACTGTTCTTCAAACACACACGCCACTGGAACAGGCGCTTGGCAACCTACCTGGGAGTACGCTACAGCCGTATTACCGGCACCGCGGGGATCGACATGGCTGGCCTGGCGCCCCGCCTCTCCACCGAATACCGCCTGGGAAGTGATACCCTGCTTACCGCCAGCTGGGGCCGCTATTTCCAGATGCCTGGCGGCGAAAAGCTGATAGACGGATTCAGCACCCCGGGACTGGAGTTCACCGAGGCCGAACACCGCATCATCGGGATCCAGCAGCGGCTCTCGCCACTATGGGCGTTGCAGCTGGAAGCGTATCACAAGCCCATGGACAACCTGGTGGTACGGGTGCCGGGGGCCGAACCGGGGCAGAACTACGCAAACGCCGCCGACGGCGAATCCTACGGCATCGACCTGTTGATCAAACGTCAACAGCGGGGGCGCCGTATGGGTTGGCTGAGCTACTCCTGGGGCAGATCCATACGCCGCAACCATCTGGCCGGGGAAGAGTATCCCTCCTCCGGCGACCAGACCCACACCCTGACCCTGGTCTGGAAGCAACCCATGCCAGGTCCGGCCCGCGCCTGGGACTGGGGATTCAGGCTCCAGGCTGCTAGCGGCAAACCCTACACCCCGGTAATCGGCCGTACCCTGGAGTCCCTGCCCGATGGCAGACAGCGCTGGAGGCCAGTCGTTGGAGACACCAACAGTGCCCGTCTGCCATACTATTTCAGCCTCGACCTGCGTATCGACCGCAAAATACCGATGAACGGCTGGGAGCTGGGTTTCTACCTGGAACTGCAAAACGTTACCCAACACGAAAATGTCATCCGTTACGATTACGGCAACAGCTATC
>DRMK01000025.1 GCA_011322575.1 Gammaproteobacteria bacterium | reverse complement strand
GGGGGCCCGCCACGAGGGCGGCCCAGCGATCCACCCCCAGGCGGGCAGGGTCCCGGTAGCCGTTGACGACCCCGCCCGCCCGCGCGCTCGCGCGCAGAAATTCCGCCTCGATCCCCCAGTTCCCACGGCACCACTCTGCCAGCGCTCGGTCCATCTCGGAGGGGGCCACGCTTGCCACCACGAGGCGCCGCGGCGCATCGAGCTCCCGCCAGCAGTACTCCCAGGGCCAGTCCGGAGCATGCTCCCGGTATGCAGCAGCTCCGCTGGCGGCCATGCATGCTTCCCGCCACGATGCCCACTTGATGCGGCTGTTGCCGAGATCCACGGTGAGCAGGGCCATCATTGCAACCGCACGCTCACTTCTCCGCTATGGATGGCGCGCACCCCCTCCGCACTGCGCAACAGCAGGGCCCCGGCCCGATCCACCCCCTGCGCCGTTCCCAGCAGCTCCCCGGCGGGATGCCGCAGCCGTACCGGGCGCCCCGCCAGACAGTCCAGTTCGCTCCAGCGCTCCAGGATCCCCTCCAGGCCTTCCCGTTGATAGCGGAACAGGCCGGTCAGAACGTGGTGCAGCAGCAGCCCCGCAAGATGGTTGCGCCGCGGCCGACGGCCGGTAACGGCGCGCAGATCGGTCCAGGGCTGCCCGATCCGTTGTCCAGCGAGACGGCTCATCTCCAGGTTGACCCCCACACCGACCACCGCCAGGCAGGGGCCGTCCGCCTCCCCCTGCACCTCGATCAGGACCCCGGCCAGCTTGCGCCCCTCATGGAGCAGGTCGTTGGGCCACTTGAGTCCCACGCCCTCCACTCCGGCGGCGCGCAGCGCCTCGGCCGTCCACACCCCCGCCGCCAGGCTGAGGCCCGACAGCGCCGCGGCGGAGTGGTCGAAACGCCAGCTCACGGAGAGGCAGATCCCGGCGCCGAACGGTGTGTGCCAGCGCCGACCGCGCCGTCCGCGCCCGGCCCACTGGTACTCGGCCAGACACGCCGCACCCCCCTTTCCCAACTCCAGGAGGTGACGGTTGGTGGAGTCTGTTCCCGGAAGGATCTCCAGGCGGCCCAGCAACGCCCGGCTGTGCCCGTTCAGGGTGGTGGCAATACTCTCGGCGCGCAACAGCTCCAGGGGCCTTGCGAGACGGTAACCCTTGCCGCTGACCGCCTGAACCTGCAGCCCCAGATCCGTGGCGGAGCGCAACCTTTTCCAGATGGCTCCGCGGCTCACACCCAGCCGCTCGCCCAGCTCCCTCCCGGAGTGAAACCGGCCATCGGCCAGCTGCTCCAGCAGGGGGTAGATCAGGCGCAGATCCGGGTGCCGCATTCAGGGAGAGTGGCCGGATGCTACTCCACCCAGCGCTGGCACACCAGGCAGGCGTTGGTTCCGCCGAAACCGAAGCTGTTGGACATGAAACGGTCGATGGTCACCCCGTCCTGGCGCCGGCGCACGATGGGATATCCCTCCGCCTCCGGATCCAGCTGCTCGATGTGGGCCGAGGCGGCCAGAAAGCCGTGCTCCATCATGAGCAGGGAGTAGATCACCTCGTTGACGCCCGCTGCCCCCAGCGCATGGCCGGTCAGGGACTTGGTGGAGGAGATGGCCGGCAGGCGGTCGCCGAACACCTCGCGGATCGCCTTCAGCTCGGTGATATCCCCGGCCGGAGTGCTGGTGCCGTGGGCGTTGATGTAGTCGATGGGACCCTCCACGCCCTGCAGGGCGATGCGCATGCAGCGCACCGCTCCCTCGCCGGAAGGCGCCACCATGTCGGCGCCATCGGAGGTGGCGCCGTAACCCACCACCTCGGCGTAGATGTGCGCGCCGCGCGCCCTGGCGTGCTCCAGCTCCTCCAGCACCAGCAGCCCCCCGCCGCCGGCGATGACGAACCCGTCGCGGTTGGCGTCGAAGGCGCGCGAGGCGGTGGCAGGGGTGTCGTTGTAACGGGACGACAGCGCCCCCATGGCGTCGAACAGCACCGACATGGACCAGTGCAGCTCCTCGCCGCCGCCGGCGAATACGATATCCTGCTTGCCCAGCTGGATCTGCTCCACGCCGTTGCCGATGCAGTGGGCGCTGGTGGAGCAGGCGGAGCTGATGCTGTAGTTTATCCCCTTGATCCTGAAAGCGGTGGCCAGGTTGGCCGAGGTGGTGCTGCCCATGGCGCGCGGCACCCGGTAGGGCCCCACCCGTTTCGCCCCCTTGCTGCGCAGGATGTCCGCCGCCTCCACCACGGTGACATTGGAGGCCCCGCCGGAGCCCACCACTATCCCGGTGCGGGGATGGGAGATCTCGTCCGGCTCCAGGCCGGAGTCGGCGATCGCCTCCTGCATGGCCAGATAGTTGAAGGCCGCAGCGTCCCCCATGAAGCGCAGCAGGCGCCGGTCGATCAGCTCCCGGTAATCGAGGCGCACCGGGCCGTGCACATGGGAGCGAAACCCGAGCTCCGCGTACTCTTCGCTGTACTCGATGCCGGAGCGCCCCTCGCGCAGCGACTTGAGCACCTCCTGCCGGTTGTTGCCGATACTGGAGACGATTCCGATCCCGGTAACTACGACACGTCGCATGGCTCTATCTCAAAAACCCTCCGTAGAGGTAAACAGCCCCACCCGCAGGTCGCTGGCGGTGTAGATCTGCCGTCCGTCCACCTCCATGACCGCGTCGGCTATCCCCATGTACAACTTGCGCTTTATGACCCGCTTGAGGTCGAGCCGGTAGGTCACCAGCCGGTTCTCGGGCAACACCTGACCGCTGAATTTCACCTCCCCCGCGCCCAGGGCCCGCCCATGCCCCGGCCCGCCGCTCCACCCCAGGAAGAACCCCACCAGCTGCCACATGGCGTCCAGCCCCAGGCAGCCGGGCATCACCGGATCGCCCTCGAAATGGCAGTTGAAAAACCACAGGTCCGGCTTTATGTCCAGCTCCGCCCGGATCTCCCCCTTGCCGTAGGCGCCCCCCTCGTCGGTGATGAGCCCGATGCGATCGAACATCAGCATGGGGGGCATGGGCAGCTGCGCATTGCCGGGACCAAACAGCTCCCCCCTGGCGCAGGCGATAAGCTCGTCGT
>DRMK01000024.1 GCA_011322575.1 Gammaproteobacteria bacterium | reverse complement strand
GCGTTGCACTCCTTGGAAAGGGCATGCCATTCCCTGCGGACTGCGCCTTGCCTTGGCCGGTTTGGGAAGCTCTGCATCCTAAATTATAACCTTGACGGAGTACTAGCTCTATATCCATTTTCGCTTTGTCTGAATATCTATTGGGTACCTGGTTTCTACCGGAAGAATAGTTGTTAATAAAAATCTGGTAGAGCCGATAACAGCTGTATTCCTCTCATTTGGCGCGAGGAGCAATTGGATTGGTACTCAGATACAGGTGAGGTAAACAACATGCACATCAAAAAGCTATATTCGGGATTGGTAGTAATGGTTCTGGGTTGTGCCGTATGGTCCGGGGCGTACGCTGCATCGGATGCCGAGTTTCCCAAGGGCTGGGAGAGTTGGCCTGTGGTGGGTAGTGGAGCCATTCCCGATAACAAGTCACCCATTCCCGACGGACTGCCGGAGATCGTCAAGGAGACCGTGAAGACCTATAACTGGATTCAGGATGGCAAGGGATCCAAATACAATGTCCGCGTGAATCCGGCCCACAAGGATGCCTACATCAAGCGTCACGGTGGGTATCCGGACGGTCCGACCGCGGTGCTGGAGCTGACCGACATCAAGGCCCTGCTGGTTACCGAACATCTGTTGGGGGAGCCGCAATATGGTGCCTATTCCTTTGATGGCAAAGACATCTCCGAGGCGCACCCGTCGCTGGCACCCAAGACCTGCACTACCTGTCATTCGGGTTATGGAGAGGCGTGTGTCACCGGGGTTTGCTCTCACAACAAGTAGTCCGGCTGCTGCGGGGCTTAGGAATGACGGATCCCGCAAGTTTCTCCGGGTAGGAACGTGATACTGGTGAAAGGTAGTTTGGCATGGATAATCTAAGAAAGTGGTTCACGATCAAGCAGCTGGTAACGGGGGGGCCTATCCTGCTTCTGGTAGTGCTGAGCCTGGTGCTTGGGGTAGCACGCTACTACAGCGAGTATGAGAAGGCGCTGGACAGCGCGCTGGACTTGGCCAAGACCGGTGCGCAACCAGTGCTCGGTCTGATGAAAGCCAGCGTTGGTGGAGGCAATTACGCCAACGTTCAGGACGAAGCCGCAATGGATCTGTATCGCGCCAATGGCGAGCTTCTGTTCTTTGCAGTGCGGGGAGAGACGGATGCCAACGGCGAACCGTACGGAGTCTCCTATCTGCGCGAACAGGATCGAGTAGTACGAACCATTTTCCCGGAGAATTATGAGAAGGAGCTGCAGGCCAGGATCACCAGGATAAGGGGGGCGCTCGAGCGTCTGCCTGCCGGGCACCGCAAGCGTCCCCGGATCGAAAAGATGCTGCAGCAGAAGCAGCGGGAGCTTGAGGACTATCGACAAAGCGTGGCGCTGCAGGAGAGCGCATCCCGGCAGTTTGAGCGCCCTTCAGCGGAGCAGATCACTGACGGTTACTACCTGGATGAACGAAATTGGAGGCTGCACCTGGTTCTGCCAATCACCAACAAGGGTGGCGGCGAGATCTGGATGGTGATGGATGCTTCCAATATCGGAGGATTGAAGGGCGATATCCTGATGGAGCTCCTCCCCATAAACGTGGTGGCACTGCTAATCTGCGTGGCTCTTGCATGGTTGCTGGCCCGGACCATCAGTACCCCCATCAAGGGAATGGTGCAGCTCATCGAGCGCATCGAGCGCAACTCCGATCTGACGGTTCGGATGGACGACAGCTACGGTGATGAGCTGGGCCAGATTGCATCGTCGCTGAACGGGATGCTGGAGAAGTTCCAGCACATTCTCAAGGAGGTGAATACATCCACCGTACATGTGGCCAAGTCGGCGCGTGAGATGTCGGTTTCGATGCAGGAGGTAAACGGCCGTATTGAGAAGCAGAGCCAGGATACCGAGCTGCTCACCACATCCGCCAACGAGATGACTTCGTCATTTGAAGAGGTGACGCAAAACATGACCAGGGCGGCGGAGATGGCACAGCACTCCAGCCAGCAGTCGCAGCAGGGAAAGAGCGAGGTGGAGTCGAGCATACGCCTCATCAACTCTCTGGCCGAGGAGGTGGAGAATGCGGCCGAAGTTATCAAGAAACTGGATGAGGACAGCGATCGTATCGGTAACGTGCTGGCGGTAATCAAGAGTATTGCGGAGCAGACCAATCTGCTGGCGCTGAATGCTGCCATCGAGGCGGCCCGCGCGGGAGAGCAGGGGCGCGGTTTCGCGGTGGTGGCGGACGAGGTGCGTACCTTGGCGCAGAGGGTTCAGGAGTCCACCCTCGAGATCGAGGGCATGATCGAGTCGGTGCAGGTGGGCACCGAGCAGGCGATGAAGACCATGACCAGCGGCAGGGAGCGTGCCGAGGAGTGTGTTCGTCAGGCCATGCAGGCGGGCGAGGCCCTGGAGCTGATAGCTGAAGCGGTAAATGGCATCAATGATCTCAACAGCCGTATCGCGGTAGCGGCGGAACAACAAAATAGTGTGATGGAGAGCATCAACGCCAATATCCAGTCCATTGCGGACATATCCGGTTGTAATGCAGAGAGTCTCTCCGAGTGCGTGTCCTCCAGCGACGTGCTGGTAGAGCAGGCGGGGGAGCTGCATGCCAAGGTCACCAAATTCAAGGTACTATAGGGGCATATACAGCGCGCGGTTCCCCACGTAAAATAACAGGTTCGCTGGTAACGGATGCAGATCCATGCCGATGAACCTGAACTTTCTGGATTTCGAGCAGCCCATCGCCGATCTGGAGGCAAAGATCGAGGCCCTGCGTTACGCGGGTGACGACTCCGGACTGAATATCAGCGAGGAGATTGCCCGGCTGCGCGAAAAGAGCCGCGCGCTCACCGAGTCCATCTTCTCCAAGTTGACCGCTGCACAGGTTGCACAACTGGCCCGCCATCCACAACGGCCCTATCTGCTCGACTACGTGGAGCGCATATTTACCGATTTCGAGGAGCTGCACGGCGATCGTGCATACTCCGACGATCCCGCCATGGTGGGAGGCATCGGCCGCCTGGAAGGGGAGCCGGTGATGATCATGGGCCAGCAGAAGGGGCGCGATACCAAGGAGCGGGTACGCCGCAACTACGGCATGCCGCGTCCGGAGGGCTACCGCAAGGCCAGGCGTTTGATGGAGATGGCGCAACGGTTCGGTTTGCCCGTGCTCACCTTTATCGACACACCGGGAGCCTACCCCGGCATTGGTGCCGAGGAGCGTGGCCAGAGCGAAGCCATTGCCCGGAATCTGTTCATGATGGCGGGGCTCGAGACCCCTGTAATCAGTACTGTCATAGGAGAGGGGGGATCCGGTGGCGCGCTGGCTATCGGCGTGGGTGACATCGTGCAGATGCTGCAGTTCAGTACCTATTCGGTGATCTCTCCCGAAGGATGCGCATCGATTCTCTGGAAGAGCGCCGAAAAGGCCACCGAGGCTGCCGAGGCGATGGGAATAACCGCTCCCCGGCTGCTGGAGCTGGAGCTGATTGACAAGATTATCGAGGAGCCGCTGGGAGGTGCGCACCGGGACGCGGACAGCGCGGCAGCGAGCGTCAAGCGCTCGCTACTGGAGGGGCTGGAGATGCTGCGCAAGGTTTCCCGGGATGAACTGCTCAAGCGCCGCTATCGCAGATTGATGGATTTCGGCAATTTCCAGGAGGCGGCGGAAAAGTAGCCACGGACAATGGTGGCGAAGCCATTTACCCCGCAAAGGCTGCTCGGCGCTCTCGAGCAGTTTCCTCCAGCCCGGCGTTACCTGGTCGCATACAGCGGCGGACTCGATTCACACGTCCTGTTGCACTCCCTCGCCTTGCTACGTGACCGTCTCGCGGTGCAAGAACTTCACGCAGTTCATGTGGATCACCGGTTGAGCCCTTCCGCCGGAGAGTGGAGCCGGCACTGCACTGCCATATGTAACGGACTGGATGTCCCCTGCCATGTTCTGCGTGTGGACGCCCGTCATGCGAAGGGAGAGAGCCCCGAAGCAGCGGCCCGCAAGGCGCGCTACGAGGCGATCGCCGCGTTTCTGCAAGAGAGTGACGGCCTGCTGACGGCGCACCACCTGGATGATCAGGCGGAAACCGTACTGCTGCAGCTGCTGCGCGGCTGCGGCCCCCGGGGGCTGGCGGCCATGCCCCCCTGGGACCGTTTCGGAGCGGGCTGGCATGGCCGTCCGCTGCTGGGTTTCAGCCGTGAAGATCTGAGAGGCTACGCCCGGTCCGAAAAGCTGCGGTGGATTGAGGATGAGAGCAACTACGATACCGGTTTCGAGCGCAACTTTCTGCGCCACGAGGTAATTCCCCTGCTGCGCAGCCACTGGCCGGCGCTGGGCAGGACCCTCTCCCGCACCGCCATGCACAGCGCGGAGGCGGCCGGCCTGCTCGATCGGCTGGCAGCGGAGGATCTCGCAGTGGAACCGGACGGGGGGGTGAGTATCGTCCACCTGAAGAGGCTCGATCCAGGCCGCCAGCGTAACGTGCTGCGCTACTGGATCAGGAGATCCGGTTTGCCCCTGCCGGACACCGCTCATCTGCAAAGGATAATCGAGGAGGTGCTGCCCGCCGCCGCGGACGGCGCTCCCCGGGTGGCTTGGCCGGGTGCCGAGATACGCCGCTATCGCGACAGGCTGTATGCCCTGACGCCGCTTCCGGAACACGACAACAGCAGGATACTGGAGTGGGATCTGGCGGAACCGATGCCCCTGCCCGGCGGAGCTGTCGTGCGCGCCAGGCAGGTGGCTGGCCGGGGGGTCAAGCGGCAGCTATGTTCGGAGGCCAGGGTGACGGTACGTTTCCGACAAGGGGGAGAGCGTTGCCGCCCCGCAGGCCGGGGACACACCCGCAGCCTGAAAAAATTGCTCCAAGAGCATGGTGTTCCCCCCTGGCACCGGGAACGTCTCCCGCTGATTCACCTGGATGGCAAGCTGGCGGCGGTGGCCGGCCTTTTCGTTTGCGAGCCGTTTCAGGCCCGGGATGAAGAGCCCGGACTGGAGTTCAGCTGGGAACCGCCCGCCCCTGCTTTCAGTAAGTATGACCTCCGCCGCTGACCGGCTACTTCTTCTTCTCTTTCCTGGCCTTCTTCTCCTTGGCGGACTTCTTCTTCACCTTTTTCTTGGCGGATGAGCTGGTGGCCGCTTTCTTCTTCTTTGCATCCTTGCCTTTTGTGGACACCTTTTTTGCCTTGCTGCCCGAGGTGGCGGAGCTTCCCTTACCGGGTTTGGAGCGGCAGTACCCCTTGACCCTGGTGCCGTTTTTTGTCTTGTAGCTGTCCACCCAGCTGCAGCTGGCCTTGGCCGTGCATCTACCCTTGGTCAGCCCTTTGCACGGAGAGGCGCCGACGGCAGGTGCGCTCAAGGCCAGGGCGAGAATGAAAGCTGCAGCGATCACCGATATTTTTCTGAACATCTCATTTCTCCTTGATAAATACGGCCGTGCTTCCAGATTCTACCATATGGAAAAGACCTTATCAGATGTCAACGCCGCTGTACCGGTCTGGTGAATCAGGCTGACGCCCATCTTCGTCGCCGCGCTCCATCGAGGCTTTTCCCAGCGTTTTTCTGCCGACATGGGTGGTCGTACATCACCGGATGGGAAAGGTGCTCCGGTAGGAGTTGCCGTTCCGATCCGGGCGAGGGATGAGTTCGAGAGGCCGTCTTTCGGCCGGCGGCATGTTCTGTTCCATCGGGCTTTGTGATCTATCCGTGAGTTCCT
>DRMK01000023.1 GCA_011322575.1 Gammaproteobacteria bacterium | reverse complement strand
GAGGTATCCCGGGCGCGCCTGGCCATCTATCTGGGGGCCTCCCTGTTCACCGCCACTGCGGTTACCATGGCGGGGAGCGTCGGTTTCGTCGGGCTGGTGGTCCCCCATCTCATGCGCCTGCTGCTGGGCAGCGATCACCGCCTGCTGCTGCCGGCGGTGGCGCTGGCCGGCGGCACCCTGCTGTTGCTCGCCGATACCCTGGCGCGCACCATCATCGCCCCCCAGCAGCTGCCGGTGGGGGTGCTCACCGCGCTGCTGGGGGTGCCGCTGTTTCTCTACCTGCTGCGGCGTAGCCGGTGAACGCGCTGCTGGAGGTCCGCTCCCTGCAGGTACGGCTCCCCACGGGTGGCGAGCTGTGCCGGGATCTCTTCCTGCAGGTGGGGAAGGGGCAGTGCTGGGGGGTGCTGGGGCCCAACGGTGTGGGCAAGACCACCCTGTTGCACACCCTGGCGGGCCTCTCCGCCCCTGCCGGAGGGGAGGTGCTGCTGGAGGGGTGCCGGATGGATGAACTGCCGCGCCGTCACGTGGCGCGACGCGTGGGGGTACTGTTCCAGGAGCAGCGCGATCCTTTCCCCGGCACCGTGCTGGAGGCGGCGCTCGTTGGCCGCCACCCCCACTTGGGGCGCTGGCAGTGGGAGGGAGCCGAGGATCTGAAGCTGGCGCGCAACATGCTGGCGCTGGTGGAGCTGGAGGGCCTTGCGGAGCGCCAGCTGGCCACCCTCTCCGGCGGCGAGCGGCAGCGCCTGGCAATCGCCACCCTGCTGGTGCAGCAGCCGCGACTGATGCTGCTGGACGAGCCCACCAACCATCTCGACGTGAGACACCGGATGCAGGTCATGGAACTGCTGCGCGCCACCCTGCAGCGCGGCGCGGCGGTGGTCATGGTGCTGCACGACATAAACCTGGCGCTGCGCTACTGCGACCATCTCCTGCTGCTGTTTCCCGGAGGCGGAGTGGAGCAGGGCGGGTGCGAGCAGATCCTGGACGGCAGGCTGTTGGAGCGTCTCTACGGATATCCCATGCGCAGGGTGGCCGGGCCGCACGGTGCGCTGTACGTTCCGGATTGAGGAGCGCCGCCGGAAGGGCGGCGGCTTTCCCGCCAGCGCCGGGTTGCTCCTCCGGGTTGATAAGGTTGACATAAACCTTCTGTTGGCCCAAAATACTGCGCCTTGCGTGTCTGGAGGGGTTCCCGAGTGGTCAAAGGGATCAGACTGTAAATCTGACGGCTCCGCCTTCGGAGGTTCGAATCCTCCCCCCTCCACCAGTTGTGGTGGTGTGACGGATGGCGGGTTCGGTGCAGCGAATCGTGCGGGTGTAGTTCAATGGTAGAACCTCAGCCTTCCAAGCTGATGGTGTGGGTTCGATTCCCATCACCCGCTCCAAAAGTCGGGTAATCGGGTTTGCGCCGCCCATATAGCTCAGCGGTAGAGCACTTCCTTGGTAAGGAAGAGGTCACCGGTTCAAGTCCGGTTATGGGCTCCATATGCTTTATATATTAGGGTTGTTTGCTTCGGTAGCTAATGTTGGTTGGTTGAATGCGGAGGAGATCTTCCAGTGTCCAAGGAAAAATTTGAGAGAACCAAGCCGCACGTAAACGTAGGCACGATAGGCCACGTTGATCATGGCAAGACGACGCTGACGGCGGCCTTGACGAAGGTGATGGCGGAGAAGCACGGTGGTGAGAGCAAGGGATACGATCAGATAGACAGTGCTCCGGAGGAGCGTGCGCGTGGTATTACGATAGCGACGGCGCACGTGGAGTATGAGTCTGACAAGCGTCACTATGCGCATGTGGACTGTCCTGGACACGCTGACTATGTGAAGAACATGATCACTGGTGCGGCGCAGATGGACGGAGCGATTTTGGTGGTATCTGCGGCGGATGGTCCGATGCCGCAGACGCGGGAGCACATTTTGTTGTCGCGTCAGGTTGGTGTGCCGTACATAGTGGTATACCTGAACAAGGCGGACATGGTGGACGACGAGGAGCTTCTGGAGCTGGTGGAGATGGAGGTACGGGAGCTTCTGGACAGTTATGAATTTCCTGGTGATGACACGCCGGTGATAGTGGGTTCTGCGCTGAAGGCATTGGAGGGTGATCAGTCTGAGATAGGAGTTCCGTCGATTCTGAAGCTGGTGGAGGCGATGGATGAATACATACCGGAGCCGGAGCGTGCCATAGACGGAGATTTTCTGATGCCGGTGGAGGATGTGTTTTCCATATCGGGTCGAGGCACGGTGGTGACTGGTCGTATTGAGCGCGGGATTATCAAGGTTGGGGACGAGATTGAGATAGTTGGTTTGCGGGAGACGCAGAAGACCACCTGCACTGGTGTGGAGATGTTCCGCAAGCTTCTGGACGAGGGTCGGGCTGGAGACAACGTGGGTGTATTGCTGCGCGGCACCAAGCGGGAGGAGGTGGAGCGTGGTCAGGTGCTGGCGAAGCCTGGTTCCATCACGCCGCACACCCGTTTTGAGGCGGAGGTATACGTGTTGTCGAAGGAGGAGGGTGGTCGTCACACGCCGTTTTTCAATGGATACCGGCCGCAGTTTTATTTTCGGACGACGGATGTGACGGGTGCTGTGGACCTTCCGGAGGGCACGGAGATGGTGATGCCTGGAGACAACGTGAACATGACGGTATCGCTGATTGCGCCGATTGCCATGGAGGAGGGTTTGCGTTTTGCCATTCGCGAGGGTGGCCGCACTGTTGGCGCGGGCGTCGTGTCGAAGATTATCGAGTAACCGGATATGGCTACCACCAACCAGAGAATCCGCATCCGTCTCAAGGCGTTCGATCACCGGCTGATCGATCAGTCGGCAAGCGAGATCGTGGAGACCGCGAAGCGCACCGGGGCACAGGTATTGGGCCCGATTCCGCTGCCTACCAAGATCGAGCGCTTTACGGTGCTGATCTCGCCTCATGTAAACAAGGACGCCCGGGACCAGTATGAACTGCGCACCCACAAGCGGCTGATGGACATAGTGGATCCCACGGACAAGACGGTGGATGCCCTGATGAAGCTGGATCTGGCCACCGGCGTGGATGTGCAGATCAAGCTGAACTGAGGCGGGCCGGGTAACCAGAGGTTAGAGAGAGATGAGTATTGGGATAGTTGGACGCAAGGCCGGGATGACCCGCATATTTACCGAGGATGGTGTCTCCGTCCCGGTAACCGTGATCGAGGTGCAGCCCAACCGCATCACCCAGGTGAAGAGTGACGAGGTGGATGGCTACCGGGCGGTGCAGGTGACCACCGGCACGCGGCGCGCCTCGCGTGTCACCAAGCCGGCTGCCGGGCATTTCGCCAAGGCCGGGGTGACCGCCGGCCGCGGATTGTGGGAGTTCCGCTTGGCGGATGGCGAGGGTGAAGAGCTGGCCCCGGGGGGCGAGATCAGGGTGGACATCTTCTCCGACGGGCAGAAGGTGGATGTCACCGGAACCTCCATCGGCAAGGGGTTTGCGGGCACCATCAAGCGCCACAACTTCCGTGGCAAGGATGCCACCCATGGCAACTCGCTCTCCCACCGTACCCCTGGCTCCATCGGGCAGAACCAGAGCCCCGGCAAGGTGTTCAAGGGCAAGAAGATGGCCGGTCACATGGGCAACTGCCGGGTCACCGTCCAGAACCTGGAGGTGGTGCGGGTGGACGCCGAGCGCAACCTGCTGCTGGTCAAGGGTGCCGTGCCGGGCGCGCGCGGGGGAGACCTGCTGGTGCGCCCGGCGGTGAAGGCTTCCCGAGGAGAGTGAGAGAGATGGAGTTGAAACTGGCTACGACTACCGGCACCGGGAGCGCCATCGAGCTCTCCGACGCGGTGTTCGCGCGTGACTTCAATGAGCCGCTGGTTCACCAGGTGGTGACAGCCTACCTGGCGGGCGCCCGTGCCGGCACCAAGGCGCAGAAAAACCGTTCGGCGGTGAGGGGCGGCGGCGCCAAGCCGTGGCGCCAGAAGGGAACCGGCCGGGCGCGCGCCGGCACCATCCGCAGCCCGTTGTGGCGCGGGGGCGGCAAGGTGTTCGCCGCCACGCCGCGGGACTTCACCCAGAAGGTGAACCGCAAGGCCTACCGCACGGCGCTGCGCTCCATCCTCTCCGAGCTGGTGCGCCAGGAGCGGCTGCTGGTGGTGGACAGGCTGGAGGTGGCGGAGCCCCGCACCAAGCGGCTGGTGGAGCTGCTGGACGGTTTCGGGGTGGAGGATGTGCTGCTGGTGGTGGACGAGCTGGATGAGAACACCTACCTCGCCTCCCGCAACCTGCACCGGGTCGGGGTGTGTGATGTGGAAGCGCTCGATCCGGTGAGTCTGATCGGCTACGAAAAGGTGCTCATGACCGAAGGTGCGCTGCGCAAAATCGAGGAGAGGCTGTCATGAATCAGGAGCGGCTGTTCAAGGTGTTGCTGGCGCCGCTGGTATCGGAGAAGGCCACTCTCGCCACGGAGAAGAACAACCAGGTGGTGTTCAAGGTGGCCGCCGACGCCACCAAGCCGGAGGTGAAGCAGGCGGTGGAGCAGCTGTTTGACGTAGAGGTTCAGTCGGTGAACATCTGCAACATCAAGGGCAAGAAAAAGCGTTTCGGAATGCGTTCCGGGCGGCGGCGCGCCACCCGCAAGGCGTACGTGACGCTCAAGCCGGGCCAGGATATCGGCTTCATGGCCGAAGAGTTGGGTT
>DRMK01000022.1 GCA_011322575.1 Gammaproteobacteria bacterium | reverse complement strand
GGGATGCGGTACGAGGTCATTCCGGGGTTGCGGGATAACGCGACTCCGGAACGTCTGATCCTGCGGGACGAGATCGAGCAGGTGATATTCAAGGCCATCGAGGAGTTGCCCGATGATCTGCGTACCGCCATTACACTGCGGGAGCTGGACGGGCTCAGCTACGAGGAGATCGCCGAGGCGATGGGCTGTCCCATCGGAACGGTGCGTTCCCGGATCTTTCGCGCCCGTGAGGCGATCGACAGCAGGTTGCGGCCGTTACTGTCGTAGTTTCGGATCGAGAACAACTGGTGAATGAGATGACGGACAGGATAGATGAGCAGATCTCGGCGCTGGTCGATGACGAGGTGGACCGGGCCGAGCTGAAGACGGTCATCGAAAGGCTGGGTGGCAGCGAGGAGCTGGCGGAGCGCTGGCAGCGTTACAACCTAATCAGCGATGCGCTGCACAACAACCTACCGGAGGCGGTTGCTCCGGACCTTACCAGCCGGGTGCGCGAGGCATTGCGGGAAGAGCCGGTGGTGCTCGCGCCGAGGCGCTGGCGGGTACCGCAACTGACGGGAACGCCGCTGCTCAGGCAGGTGGCTGGCATGGCCGTCGCGGCCTCGGTGGCGGTAGTGATGGTGCTCACCCTGCAGCCGGTACCTGATTCCGAAACTTCCGGCCGGCTGGCGAACCGGGAGGAGCCGGCAACCGTCGTTCCCGTGAAGGATGAGGAGTCCAGGGTGGCCACGGTGCAGCACGCCCCCCTCCAGCCGCCACAGCCCGCGGCGGCTCCCGGTACGATGCTGGTCTCGGATGTGAAGGCGCCCAGACCGCTGGTGGTGGAGCCGCGGGAGATCGACTCCAGATTTGAAAGCTATCTTATCAATCACAGTGAGTACGCCGTCTCCGGAGGCATGCTGCCCTATACCCGTCTGGTGGGCCATGCGGTCGTCCCGGAGCAGCGCTCCACAGGAGGTGAATGAGAACCCCCGCCACCAGACTGACAGAGATGCGGGCCGCGCTGCTGGCCTGCGGCCTCTCCCTGCTGTACGTGGCTGGGGCCGTGGCTGCGGAAGAGGGGGTCTCCGGGGAGGTGCGTGCCTGGCTGGAGAAGATGTCCCGCGCGCCGCGCAGCTACAGCTATGACGGCGTATTCGTCTATCTGCAGGGGAGCGAGCTGCAGAGCGTGCGCGTGATCCACAGCGCCGGGAATGGTGTCGGGCAGGAGCGGATGGTGCTGCTCAACGGGATGCGACGCGAGGTGGTGCGCACCGCGGAGCGCATAACATACCTGGTTCCGGACAGGAGATCGCTGGCGCTGGAGCGTCATCGCGGCCATCCCCAGGGCAGCTTTCCCCCCCTTACTCCGCAGCGTATCGATCGGCTGGTGGCCTGCTATGAGGTAGCGCTCGCCGGCCGGGATCGGGTGGCGGGCCGCGAGACGCAGCGTATCGCAATCCGGCCCCGGGATGACCTGCGTTACGGCTACCAGCTGTGGCTGGATACCGAAACCGGCCTGCTGCTGAGATCCAGCTCCTCCGCGCGCAGCGGCCGGATCTCCGAGCAGTT
>DRMK01000021.1 GCA_011322575.1 Gammaproteobacteria bacterium | reverse complement strand
GTATGGAAGGCAGCTTCACCCACCATGCAGACCACTGGCAGACTATGGCAATCAGGCCTATTCCGGCCAGCAGCACCATGATATGTTCGTTCATGGCATCGGTATGCGGAAAGCTGGCTAGACCCCGGTTCCGCCTACGGTCAGGCCATCGATGCGCAAGGTAGGCTGCCCCACCCCCACCGGAACGCTCTGCCCCTCCTTGCCGCAGGTTCCCACACCGTCGTCCAGCCGCAGATCGCTGCCCACCATGCTCACCCTGGTGAGCACGTCCGGTCCGTTGCCGATCAGGGTAGCCCCCTTCACCGGTCGCCCCACCCTGCCGCCTTCAATGAGGTACGCCTCGCTGGCGGAGAATACGAACTTGCCCGAGGTTATATCCACCTGCCCGCCACCGAAGTTGACCGCGTACAGGCCGCTCTCCACCGAGGCGATTATCTCCTGCGGATGGTGCTTTCCGGGCAGCATGTAGGTGTTGGTCATGCGCGGCAGCGGCAGATGTGCATAGGATTCCCGGCGTCCGTTGCCGGTGGAGGTCATCCCCATCAGCCGCGCATTGAGCCTGTCCTGCATGTAGCCCTTGAGGATGCCGTTCTCGATCAGGACCGTCCGTTGCGTTGGAGTACCCTCGTCGTCTATGTTCAGGGAGCCGCGCCGCCGCTCCAGTGTGCCGTCGTCCACCACGCTGCAGAGGGGAGAGGCGACCCGCTCTCCTATCCGTCCCGCAAAGGCGGAACTCCCCTTGCGGTTGAAATCGCCCTCGAGACCATGCCCCACCGCCTCGTGCAGCAGAACTCCGGGCCAACCGGGACCCAGCACCACCGGCATGGTGCCGGCGGGCGCCTCCTCCGCCTGCAGATTCACCAGCGCCTGCCGCACCGCCTCGCGGGCATACTCCAGGCCGCGCTCCTGTTCCAGGAAATAGTCGTACCCGACGCGCCCCCCGCCACCGGCCGAACCCTGCTCACGACGACCATTCTGTTCCGCTATCACGTTGACGTTGAGGCG
The DNA here is from genome assembly GCA_011322575.1 of Gammaproteobacteria bacterium. Classification (GTDB taxonomy): domain Bacteria; phylum Pseudomonadota; class Gammaproteobacteria; order Thiohalospirales; family Thiohalospiraceae; genus DRMK01. The sequence continues at coordinate 2,023 of DRMK01000021.1, read as the reverse complement.
CACCAGAGGCCGCACATCTGCCGCCAGCGTCCCGTCGCTGGCCACCACCAGAATCACCTCGTGCTGGGCCGCCAGGGAAACCACCACCTGCGTCACCCTGGAGTCCTGGCGCCGTGCCTCGGCGTCCAGCCGGTGGAGCAGCTCCACCTTCTCTTCGGCCGAGAGGGTTCCGATGGGATCCATGGGGGCATACAGCCGCCGCCCCTCCTCCCTGCGCCAGGCCTGTACACGGCCCGCCCCCCCGCTGCGGGCGATGGCGCGCGCGGTGCTTGCGGTCTGTTGCAAGGCAGGCAACAGAATCTCGTCGGAGTAGGCGAAGCCGGTTTTGGAGCCGCTGATGGCGCGCACCCCCACCCCCTGCTCGAAGTTGGAGCTGCCCTCCTTGACCATCCCCTCCTCCAGCACCCAGGACTCGTACCGGCTGGCCTGGAAGTAGAGATCGGCGCTGTCCACAGCGTGGCTCATGATCTGATCGAGCGCCGCCTGCAGCTCCCTCTCTCCGATTCCGCCGGGAGCCAGCAGGGTGTCCCGCGCAGTCTGCAGGGCGTCACTCATGCCAGGCGACGATGCTCCAGGGCCGGGAAGGCGCGGCGCCGGTCGTGCAGCTCCCGGGAGTCGATCTCCGCCATGACAATGCCTGAACCGCTGGGTAGCCGGTCCAGAACCGCTCCCCAGGGATCGACGATCATGCTGTCCCCGTGGGTGATGCGGCCACTTACGTGGTAGCCACCCTGGGCCGACGCGATCAGATAGCAGAGGTTTTCGATCGCCCGCGCCCGTACCAGCACCTCCCAGTGGGCCCGGCCGGTAATGGCGGTAAAGGCGGCGGGCAGGGCGATCAGCTCGGCCCCCTGCCCCGCCAGAGTGCGGAACAGCTCCGGGAAACGCAGATCGTAGCAGACCGCCAGGCCAAGCCTGCCAAATGGGGTATCCAGTACCACCGGCACGCTGCCAGGCTGGATGGTGGCCGATTCATTGTACTCCTCGCCGCTCTCGCGCAGCGCCACGTCGAACAGATGAATCTTGTCGTAGCGCGCCACCTGGCGGCCAGCGGCATCATAGACCAGGCAGGCAGCCCGAATCTTGCCGGAATCCGGAGATTCCAGGGGAATGGTTCCACCTACGATCCAGATCTCGTGGCGCTCTGCCTGCCGGGAGAGAAACTCCTGGATCTGCCCGGCTCCCTCCCGCTCCCGCTGCTCCACCTTGTCCTGCTCGGTCATCCCCATCAGGGCGAAGTTCTCCGGCAATACCACCAGCTGCGCTCCGCTCTCCGCCGCCATGGCGAGCAGGCGCCCCGCCTCAATGAGATTGGCGCTAACGTTGGGCCCGGAGGCCATCTGGATGGCTGCTACCTTGTTCATGCCCGATCCGTCCGTTTACCGGCTGTGCACAATCGCACCGCGCAGGGTACCATATCACTGCCCCTCCGGGGGAGCCGCAGCCCCCTTTTCCCGCCCGCGTACGATGATTGGATTGTCCCAGGTTCCGGTCACGTGATAGACATACTGGGCGACCTTGTCGAGGCGCAGCAGCTTCTCCGCCATCCAGATGAGTGCGCCGGCCTGCGGTCCCCAGGCCAGCGCCCCGGCCACGAACAGGTTGGATCCGTCGCCGGGGATCACCAGAATGTGCTGATCGTAGTCGCGCGCCACATATCCGGTGCGGCCGCTCACCGCGATGCGCGCTGTGGCCCCCTCCAGCAGCAGATCCCGCGTGGTGGCATTGCCGTCCCCCAACCGGATCCCTCCCCGGATCCGATCGAAGCGGAACCCCTTGCTGAACAGGTCCCGGAAATCCAGCGCCAGGCGGCGCGGCAGGGCCTGCAGGCTGAACAGGCCGAACAGCCGGCCGGCTCCCGGCTCCATGCTCTCGATATACCCCTCGCCAATGTTCAGCTCGACCCTGCCGTGCATGTTGCGCAAGGAGAAGTCCATCGGGGAACCGGGCCAGCCCAGGGTACCCTCCAGCACCAGATCGCTGCCATGCACCATGGCGGAGAATCCCAGCGCTTCGAGCATAC
>DRMK01000020.1 GCA_011322575.1 Gammaproteobacteria bacterium | reverse complement strand
GTAAACAACGTGGTGTTCAAGGATGTGGGTATGCCGCACGTGATGTGGGATCTGCAGGGTTTGCAGCGGGCCGTCTTCAAGGAGGACGAGCATGGTGGCGAGCCGGTGTTCGAGCGTTTCGAACTGGTGAAACCTGGTTCCATGACTCCGGAGGAGTTTGATGGCGCCATGCGGGATCTGGTCAACTTCCTCGACTACGTGGGCGAGCCCTACAAGCTGGAAAGGCAGCGCCTGGGCGTGAAGGTGCTGCTGTTCCTGGCGGTACTGTTCGTGCTGTCCTACCTGTTGAAGAAAGAGTACTGGAAGGATGTCCACTGACACACCGCTCACCTTTGGACAGTAGCGTATCAGGGAACGGGACCCGCTCCATGGGTACGCGGGGTCCCGCCTTTCCGTCCGTGGGGTGAGGGGTGCATCGTGGTAACCAGATTATGTTGGTCCCTTGGTTTGCGCTGATGGAGAGTCACTCGCCATGGTAGTAATCGCCAACCGGCGCACGGTAATGACGCTCTTCTCCGGAGGCTCCGATATCGACAGCCACCGGGTGCGCATTGTTCTTGCGGAGAAGGGGATAAACGTGGAGATCACCGAGGTGACATCGGATGATCTGCCGGAAGATCTGATCGATCTCAACCCCTACAATACGGTGCCCACACTGGTGGATCGGGATCTGGTACTGTTCGAGCCCGCGGTAATCATGGAGTACCTGGATGAGCGTTTTCCCCATCCCCCCTTGATGCCGGTGGATCCGGTCTCCCGCGCCCAGAGCCGCCTGATGTTCTACCGCATCAAGAAGGACTGGGATGGTCTGCTTGCCAAGGCGAGTGGTTCGGACGACAAGGTTGCGGCAAAGGCGCGCAAGGAGTTGCGTGACAGCCTGACCTCGGTAGCGCCCCTGTTTGAACGCAACCCGTTTTTCCTGAGCGAGGAGTATTCGCTGGTGGATTGCGCCATGGCTCCCCTGTTGTGGCGTCTCTCCCGCGCCGGAGTAACCCTGCGTCCGCCGGCCAGGCCGCTTCTGGAGTATGCGGAGCGGCTGTTCGGCCGGGACGGGTTCCAGCGCAGCCTGAGTGAAGCCGAGCGGGAGATGGGCGCCGGCTGAGCCCTCTTTCCCGTGCCGGATGCCCCCAGGATGCTCTCCAGCCGCCCCTACATGATCCGGGCGATCCATGACTGGATTACCGACAGCGGTATGACCCCCTATCTGCTGGTGGATGCCGACGTGGAGGGGGTGGAGGTCCCCCGGCAGTACGTCGACAGCGGCAAGATAATACTCAACATCTCCCCGCAGGCCTGCGGCAATCTGGTGCTGGGCAACGAGCAGGTGCGGTTCAACGCCCGCTTTGCCGGGAAACCCATGGCGGTAGTGGTCCCGGTGCGGGCGGTGCTGGCTATATATGCGCGTGAAAACGGGCAGGGGATGATGTTTGACGAGGGCGGGGATGGTGGAGACGGGGACGATACTCCTCCCCGCCAAGGCTCCACCCGGCCCCATCTGAAGGTCATCAAATAACCCGAATATTTTCTCCGGTCGCGGTTGCTCCGCTGCGACTTTCTGTAGCTGCCGGGTCTTCTCCAAATCGTGTGGGTAAAATGGCAAATCACCGCGTAGCGGCTTCGTCCTTGACAGGCGGAATGCACGCCACATCCTCGGTAACCAGGAGGGGATTGGGGCAGTCTGGCCGGGGACTGGCGGATATTCACCACCAGCGGGAATTGTAGCTGATCCGGCTATCCCAAAGTGGCCCCAATCCCCTTCTGCCGACCATCCTCTGGCGTGCATTCCGCCTGTCAAGGATGATTTACCATTTTACCCACACGTTTCGGGGAAGACCCTGATTACCAACCCCGAATACACGCAAGGTGCAAAGAGTCACCGGACGCTGCTGAACGCCCGGCGTTCCTTCCGGAAAGGGAGATCAGGGAATCGTCTTGCCCGGATTCAGGATTCCGGCGGGGTCGAACTGCCGCTTTATACCCCTCATCAGTTCAAGGGCCGCCGCGTCGATCTCCCGCGCCACGAACTGCCGTTTCTCGATTCCGACGCCATGCTCTCCCGAGATGGTTCCATCCAGTTCCAGCACCAGGAGAAAAACCTTCTCCAGGCAGCGTTGCGCGCGGGATACCTGATCCCGGTCGTCCGGATCGATCAGCAGGTTCACATGGATGTTGCCGTTTCCCGCGTGACCAAAATTGACGATGGTTATCCTGTATTCGCGGGAGAGCTGTTCCAGGCCGCCGATCAGCTCCGCCATGCGCGATACCGGCACCACCACATCCTCATTGATCTTTTTCGGGGCGACGTTGCGCAGCGCCGGCGAGAGCGCCCGGCGCATGGCCCACAGCGCGCTCCTCTCCTTCTCCCCGGCGGCGCTTTTCAGCTCCAGCAGGCCGGAGTTGCGCGCCGCGCCGGCCACCAGCTCACTGGCCGCGTCCATTGCGGTCTGCAGGCCATCCAGCTCGATCATCAGCAAGGCCCCGGCCTCACCAGGAACCCCAGTGTCGCCGTGGTTACGGATCATCTCCAGCGCCGCCGCGTCTATGAACTCCAGCGCCGCTGGGGTGACCGGCTGCGCCATTATGCGGGAGACCGCCTCCGCGGCATGGTGGATATCCCGGTAGATGGCGCGCAGGGTGCGCCGCGCCTGCGGCAGCGGCAGCAGCTTCAGGGTGGCCTCGGTAATGATGGCCAGGGTTCCCTCGGAGCCTATCAGGAGGCGGGTAAGATCATACCCCACGACTCCCTTGCTGGTGCGTACCCCGGTACGGATCTCCTCCCCCCCGCCGGTGACCGCCCGCAGGCCGAGAACGTTCTCCCGCGGGGTGCCATACTTGACGGCGCGCGGCCCCGCTGAGTTGTAGGCCAGGTTGCCTCCCACGGTACAGAAGGCGCTGCTGGTGGGATCCGGAGCCCAGAAGAGGCCCTCCCGGGCGGCCCGCTCCTGCAGCGTGGCGTTGAGTACGCCCGGCTCCACCACCATGTAGCGATCCCGCGCGGCGGTGTGCAGGATGCGGTTCATCCGCTCACATGAGAGCACCACTCCGCCCCGGACGGGAACCGCCCCCCCCGGAGTGCCGGTGGCCCGTCCGCGCGGGGTCAGGGGAACCGAGAACCGGTTGCAGAGCCGGACAATCTCCAGCACCTCCTGGTGAGTGACCGGAAGCGCCACCGCGTCCGGGGCCACCTGGCGCCGGCTGTTGTCGTAGCCATAGACCCAGGTGTCGGACGGCTCCAGCAGCAGACGATCCGCGGGAAGCAGTCTCCCGAGCTGCTCTAGTAGCGGTGCCGGGAGGCGGTCAGCCGATGCGGAAGGCATCCTTGATCCACTCTATGGTTGCGGGTGGCTGCAGGAGCACCACGTCAAAGCGTGCCGGCCGGCGCGCAAGTTTCGGGTTGGACTGCAGGTAGCGGGCCGCGGCGGCGGCGATTCTCGCCTGTTTGCGACGTTGCACCGTCTCGGCCGCGGAGCCGAAGCGGCTGGAAGAGCGGTAGCGGACTTCGATGAACGCCAGGCTGGCGCCGTCCCCCATGATCAGATCGATCTCCCCGCAGCGGCAGCGGTAGTTTCTCTCGTACAGCTCCAGGCCCTGGGCCAGCAGATAGTCACAGGCCATCTGTTCGGCCCGGTCTCCCCGCTGTCTGGAAGATGGGCTCATTCCTGGGGTGTGGCCGCCTCGGGCAGCAGGCGCGGTACTCCCCGCTCGAAGATGGCCCAGGAGAGCCGGCGGTGCAGGCGGCCGTTCTGATCCATCATCAGGGTGCCGGTCTCGCCGTCGAAACGCTCGTACGACTGGCTCTGCAGGGATGCCAGCGCCCCGATCAGGTTGTAGGCATCCACCCCCAGGGCATAGAGACGATTGAGCTGGGAGTCGGGAGCGATGGCGAACTGTTGCTTGATGGTGCGGCGCAGTTTCCTGTTGCCGCTCCCGGTATCCAGGATCCAGGGCATGTCGCAGAAGCGGATGCCGTTCAGATCGCTGTCCATGGCCCGGTTCGGCTTGCCGGTATATGCGTGGGAGGTGGCGTACACCGGGACGTCACCGGCGTCGTGGAAACGTAGCTGGGGACGTAGCTGACGCAGCTGGCGGGGGAAGCCAGGCATGAATATGGCGTCCACACCTATCGGTTTGTCCTCGACGGTGCCCTCCTTGCCGTCGCTCTGGTGCCGTTGCCGGGCCGGTCGCCTGGCAGCCGCCACCACGGCGGCGTTGCTCTCCGCGGCCTTGAGCAGGCGGGCGACGGGGGTAGAGAAATCCTGCCCTTCAGGGTCGTAGCTCTGGGCGGCCACGATCCTGCTGCCGCTCTTTTCCCACTCCGAGGCAAAGGCGCTGGCCACCCTCTGTCCCCACGGGGTATCGGGGTAGAGGATCCCCACCTGGCTATAGCCATCCGCCCAGATGCGCCGGGCCGCCTGGCGTGCCTCATCCTCCGGCGAAAGACCGAGCTGGAACAGATCAGCAGGTAGCTGAAGTAGATTCGGATCAAGGTAGTTCAGCGCCAGGGTGGGCGCCATGGTGATGCCGGACTGCACCAGCAGCGCCAGCTCTCTCTTGTCCAGCGGGCCCACCACCAGTCCGGAGCCGTCCGCTAGCGCGCGCTGGTACATCTCCTGGATGGTATCGCCACCGGCATCGTAGATGCGGATTCGCCTCTCCCCGCCGTTGCCTTGCTCCCGCGCGGCGTAGTGGGCGGCTATGAAACCGTTGCGTATCGCCTCGCCCGCAGGTTTCAGATCCCCGCTCAGCGGCAGCAGCAGCGCAATGTTGCCCGGATCCAGGGAGAGGCTCCTTTCGCTCTGCTCATACAGGGCGGCAAGAATGGTGCCGCCGGCGGGGTGGCCGGGGAAGCTCTCCTGCCCCCGGGCCAGCTGTTCACGCATCTGTTGCCCGCCACGGCGGGCCGATCTGGAGATGCGCATCAGCTCGATCCAGCCGCTCAGCTGGTGAGGTGGCGGCAGGGTCTTCACCGCGGCAAGGGATTGATCGTCGGTGCGTGACAGGGATTGCCAGATGGCCTTGCGATTGTTTTCGATGGCGCTGCGCCTGGCAAGCAGCGGCTCCAGCGCCACCCGTTCGCGGGCGGCGTGCAGATGTTTTCCAATCATGCTGTAGGCGGTGGCGCGCAGGCGGTGATAGTCTGCCCTCCTGGCCTGCGGGGCGTCGCTGGGCAGCGGCGCGGCAAGCAGTTGCAGCGTCTCGCGGGGATTCTGCTCCAGGATCGCCACATAGGCGCTCAGCAGCCTTTTGCGTATGCGCTGCGAGCTATCCAGGGCGTTCTGCGGCATGGAGCCGAGAATCTGCCGGGCGTGGCGCGTGAAGTTGCCCAGGGCCAGGATATTGGCCGCGCGCAGCTGATAGTCCTGACGCTGCGGAGCATCCGCCCTGGTGGCCAGGCGGGTGTACTCGCGCGCCATGGCCAGATAGCGTTGCCGCTCTGCGGTGGTCCGGGCCGGGGTGGTTGGATCCGTGAACGTGGGTTGTGGCGGCGCCGTCGTAGCGCAGGAACTCAGGAGGAGTACCACGAGGCAGACGATAAGGGCTGTGAAGAATCTGGGCATGACTAGGCTGCGATATGTTAGATTGATGGTGCAAACGACCATATCTTTTCATTGTAACAATAATGCCATCCGAGACCATCCCCAACCCGGGAACCCTCTACGTGGTCGCCACCCCCATCGGCAACCTGGCGGACATCACCTACCGGGCGGTCGAGGTGCTGGGCGCGGTGCAGCTGATAGCGGCGGAGGACACCCGCCACAGCGCCAGGCTGCTGCAGCGTTACGGCATCGGCACCCCCTGTATGGCGCTGCATGAGCACAACGAGCGGGCGCAGCTGGAACGATTGATCGGCAGGCTGAAGCGGGGTGATTCCATCGCCCTGATCTCCGACGCCGGGACGCCGCTGATCAGCGATCCCGGCTACCTGTTGGTAAGGGAAGCGCGCGAGCAGGGGTTGGGGGTGGTGCCGGTCCCGGGTCCGAGCGCCTTTCTGGCCGCTCTCTCGGTCTCCGGGCTGCCCACCAATCGCTTCTGCTTCGAGGGATTTCTGCCGCCCCGTGACGGAGCTCGCCGCAGCCGTCTGGAGGCGCTGCGGGACGAGGAGCGAACGCTTGTTTTCTACGAATCCCCCCGCCGTATCGGCGCCACCCTGCGGCAGATGAGCGAGGTGTTCGGCGCCGGGCGGCCAGCGGTAATAACCAGGGAGCTGACCAAGAGCTTTGAAACAATCCACGGCGACGCCCTGGAGAATCTTTGCCGCTGGATGGAGCAGGACTCAAACCGGAGCAGGGGCGAGTTCGTGCTGCTGGTTGCAGGCGCCGCGAAGCGTCCGGCCGGTGCGGGGCTCGACGCCCATGCCAAAAGGGTAGCGCAGATTCTGGCGGCAGAGCTGCCTTCCCGGCAGGCGGCGGAGCTGGCGGCCAAAATCACCGGGGAGAGGAAAAACCTGCTCTATGAACATATCGTCGCCCCGGAACGCCGCTCCTGATATCTGCGCTATAATATGCAGGGAGAGTCGGCCAGACAGTCGCTGTGCCCGCGAGGGCAGGGAGGAAAGTCCGGGCTCCACAGGGCAAGGCGCCAGGTAACGCCTGGGAGGCGCAAGCCTACGGAAAGTGCCACAGAAAACAAACCGCCTGCCGTATCGCGGGTAAGGGTGAAAAGGTGCGGTAAGAGCGCACCGCGCTGCCGGTAACGGCAGTGGCAGGGTAAACCCCGCCTGGAGCAAGACCAAATAGGGAAGCACATGCTTGTCATGACCTGCGGCCCGCAGGGGCTTCCGGGTAGGTTGCACGAGGCGTCCGGTGACGGGCGTCCCAGATGAATGGCTATCGATTGCGATTTGCATCGTAATACACAGAACCCGGCTTACAGGCTGTCTTCCTCCCCGTTTTTTCATCTGCGCGAAGCAGAAAACCCTTTTTTCGCTTTGTGGAGATCATCAAAAGCCGGTTTTTCGGCGCATCCTTAACTTGATGCAGTGCTCACTGCTGCATATTCGGGAAAACCCTTTGATACCTAATAAAGCACTTTAACTATAGTGCCCATTTCATTGTTTGTTAAGCTATATCCGTTTCTTTGTTTGTCTTGTAAGCTCTTGAGATTGCAGGTTTTTTTTCTGGTTTTGTCCTTGACCCAGTGGGGATTTGCTCCTATTATCGAAACTCAGGTGGGAAAAAGTGGGGAAAAAGGGGGAATTGTGTTTCAGGGCTTCAATACGCTGAATCTGGATGCCAAAGGGCGGCTGGCCATACCGGTCAAGTGCCGGGAAGCCCTGGGTGCGTCTGATGGTTCTGGCGTTGTGGTCACGATCAATCCTCATGAGCGTTGCCTTTGGCTCTATCCGCAGCATGAATGGCAGGAGATTGCGTACAAGGTTTCGCGCCTCCCCGCGCTGAAAAAAGAAAACAAAATCCTCAAGCGTTTGTTGCTGGGATATGCCACGGAATTGGATATGGAT
>DRMK01000019.1 GCA_011322575.1 Gammaproteobacteria bacterium | reverse complement strand
GACATCTCCCACCCGCGCGGACTCGATTTGTGGGTTGTAGCTGACAATGTACGTAAAGGAGCTGCGCTAAACAGTATTCAAATAGCGGAAATGTTGGCCGATAGACATTTGTAGGTTATATTATGGCCTATATTTACACAATCGCGATTTGCTGATATGAAGATGAGACGCCTGTGTCGCAAGGAGGGGGTTACTGTGAAAGGAGTAACTCGACTACTGTTTGTGCTGGTTTCCATTGCTATGCATGCCGGGGCGTATGCCCTTGGCCTGGGGGAGATCAAGCTCCGTTCAGCGCTTGAGGAGCCGTTCGACGCAGAGATCGAACTCAGCTCCGCCAGCGATTCCGTATTGAAGAGTCTACAGGTGAAGCTGGCGGGCCCGGAGGATTTTGCCCGGGTTGGAATCAAGCCGGTGCCAGCCATTAACCTGCTCAAATTCGACGTGGTGAAAAAGCCCGGGGGTGGTGCGGCCATCCATATCACCACCCAGGAGCCCATCCATGATCCCTATCTGAACTTCCTGGTAGAGGCAAACTGGGGTAGCGGGCGCGCGCTGCGAGAGTACACCGTATTGCTGGATCCCCCTGAACTGGCGGGAGAGGATGCTCCTATCATCGAGGCCCCGGTTGTGGAGGCTGCCCAGCCCGAGCCCGTGGTGGAACCCGAAGTCCCGACGGCGGAGATTCCACCGGTGGCGGCTGTGACTCCGGAGTCGGAGCCTCCTGCCATATCCGAAGAGCAGGTGATAGACGAGACCGTGGCCGAGCCGGAGCTGCCGCCGGTGGATGACGAGGAACTGATTGAACCCGAGGTGATTGAACCGGAGCCGCTACCCGAAGTGGCGGAGGCGGGAACCGCTGAGTCCGAGCTGCCACCGGTGGACGAAGAGGGGTTGATGGAGCCGGAGATCATAGAGCCGGAACCGCTTCCCGAGGTAGCGGAGGCGGAGCCAGAGTTACCCGCCGTGGACGAGGAAGGGTTGCTGGATGAGGCCCCTGCTGAAACCGGGTCCGAGTTGCCGCTCGCCGAGACTGAGGCCGTGCAGCCGGAGGAGCCCGGACAGCAAGCCGCGCTGGATCTGGATGACGTAACGGTGGGTAGCGAGACGGAGGCCGAGACCGCGCCGTTGAGCTATGAAGTGCAGCGTGGAGACACCCTCTGGTCCATAGCCGAGCGGATGCGCGGCGACAGATCGGCAAGCGTCTACCAGGTGATGATGGCCTTGTTCCACAATAACCGGCACGCCTTTTTTGGTGACAACGTAAACAACCTCAAGGCGGGTACCGTGCTGCGTATCGAGGACGAGGGCGAGCTGACCGCTGTTAGCAGCGTTGCCGCCAAGAGTGAGTTCTGGCAGCAGTACCGCGCCTGGCAGGACTACAAGCAGATGCTGGCAGAGAACGTGGTTACCCAGACCGATACCCTGCCTGAAGCCGGCCCTGACGTCGTTCTGAGTGATAAAACCTATACCGCGGAGGAGGTGGCGGATCTGCCTGAGGCGACCAAGGCGGTTCAGGAGAAGGTGCTGGCAGAGGAGCAGGGTGGTGCGCAGCTGAAACTGGTAAGCCCCGAGGAGATGGCCCCGGCCACGCCGGCCCAGGAAGGGGATGCCACGGCTGGTACCGCTACTGAAGAGGGCGCCGGCTCCGCCAGCCTTGCCGAGCTGCAGAAGATGCGTGAGGAGGTGGTGGCCGAGATCGAGAAGAGCGAGCAGGGTAGCTCCCAGAACCAGGCACTGCGTGAAAAGCTGGCCGCTCTGGAGGAGCAGATTGCGAACCTGCAGCGAGTGGTATCCGTCAAGGATACCGAGCTGGCGGCCATGCAACAGAAAGCTGCCGAGCGGGTGCAGGAGCCGGTGGTGGAGACCGAAACTCCACCGGTTGAGGAGTCCGGCTTGATGGCGAGGCTCAATCGCAGCCCGCAGCTGATGGGGATTCTGGGTGGAGCGATTCTTCTGTTGCTGGCGTGGCTGTGGCTCATGTTCCGGCGCCGCAAGGGGGAGGGCGCTCCGGAGCCAGCCGCGGCTGTAGAGGTGGACGACTTCTCCGACGAGAGTGGTATGGAGGAGTACTATGCGGAACAGGTGGCTGAAGAGGGCTCCCTGCTGGCGCGGATCGACACCCTGACGGAGCAGGGCAACCACGCAGAGGCAGTAGAGCTGTTGAACGATGCAATCCAGAAGGAACCTGAGAACGAAGACTACCGTTACCGTCTGCTGGAGATTCTCCACGAGATGAAGAACAAGGATGCTTTTGCGCACGAGGCGGAGGAGCTGTATGGGTTGAGCGGAGGCAGGGACAAGGCCAGGTGGGGTAAGATCGTTGCCATGGGGGCAGCGCTGCTGCCTGCCCATCCCCTGTTCGCTTCAGGGGATTCGGATGCTGCAGATATTTCCGATATCGATCAATTCCTGTCCGGGGAGGAGGATGCCGCTGCCGGCGAGTGGGATGATGTCGGCTTGGAGGAG
>DRMK01000018.1 GCA_011322575.1 Gammaproteobacteria bacterium | reverse complement strand
TATGTGGCGGCAGGTTGCTTTTTTCTTAATTTAGCATAATAAACAATCACATAATATCTTATATGATTTGCCGGGTTACCCCCGGTGCTCTGCCTGCGGGTATAACGGTAGTGGTTCCGGGCGGTTGCGGGAATTAGGTACCCATGAAGTATTTTCTGATTCTCTGTATAGCGGTTGCGGTGAGCATTCTGGTCATTCCGATCATGATGCGCCTGGCTCCGGTTCTGGGGATGATAGATCACCCGGATGAGCGCCGTGTCCATGCCAAGCCTATCCCCAGGGTCGGTGGCTGGGGGATAGTTCTCGGGATGTTGGTACCGATGCTGATCTGGTTGCCGATGAAACCCATGGTGCTCTGCTATCTGTTTGGCGTTCTGACCCTGCTGCTGTTTGGCTCTCTCGACGATCGTCATCATCTGTCACCCGGCATCAAGTTTGCCGGGCAGCTGCTCGCTGTCCTCCCAGCGGCACTGTGGGGGGGGATGCAGATTACCAACCTGCCGCTGCTGGGCGACTATTTGCAACTGCCGTCCATCATTGCAATCCCTTTTGCAGTTTTTGCCGTGGTGGGGATGACCAACGCCCTCAATACTTCGGATGGTCTGGATGGCCTCGCGGGCGGGGAGGCACTGCTCTCGCTGGGCGCCATTGGCCTGCTGGCCTACCTGGATGACGAAGGGGTGATTTCCATAATGGCGGTCGCCATGGTGGGGGGTATCCTGGGGTTTCTGCGCTATAACACCAATCCGGCGGTGGTGTTCATGGGGGACAACGGTAGCCAGGTGATCGGTTTTACGCTGGGCTTCCTGGTGGTGATGCTGACCCAGAACCCCGATACCGCCATCTATCCAGGCGCCGCACTGCTGCTGCTCGGCTTGCCTATCGCCGATCTACTGGTGGTGATGGTCAAGAGAAGGCGGCGCGGGGCGAGCATGTTTGAGCCCTCCAAGGAGCATTTTCACCATTTGATTCTGGAGCTAGGCTTCTCCCAGCGTGGGTCGGTGGGGATTATGTATCTGCTACAGACCCTGTTCGTTTTCGTGGGAGGCATGTTGGCCTATACCAACGATGTGGTAATTCTGGTGGCTTATGCCGTGTTGTGTATCGGACTGGTTAAGGTTCTGGAGCGGATCCACGAGTCGGGGTGGCGCAAGGTCGGTAGTCTGAGGGATACCTTCCCCGGCCAGTTTGGTGAAGGGCGTCGTGCGACGGATCTGGCCAGTTCCACCCCGGGGGTGCTGGTCTGGTTGCCCCGCAGGTTGATAGAGTTCGGTGTGCCGGTCTACCTGGTGGTGGCAAGTCTGGCGTTTGAGGTGGTACCGCGCGACATGGGGATCCTGCTGGCGCTGGTGTGCTCTATCATGCTGCTGGAGCTCATATACGGCTCCACGACACACTCCCTGTTGCACCGGACCATGCTGTACATGGTCGCGGCCTCGGTGGTGTTTCTCCAGGTTACCTATCCGCCGGTCATGGGCGTGTGGGCGCGGGCTGCCGACGTGGGCTTCTTCATCCTGCTGGCCGTAGGGCTCGTTACCGCCATGATCTACTCGCCGCGCCGCAGGAGGGTGGAGTTCTTTACCACCACGATGGATTACCTGCTGGTGTTCGCCGGGATCTCGCTGCTGATCCTGTCCCAGACTCCGCTGGGGAGCTATGCCAATATTGCCCTGCTGTTCTATCTCGGCATCCTGTTCTATGGCTGTGAGTTCATCAACGTGGAAAAAAGGGAGCGCTGGAACGAGCTGGCGATCGGTTCCCTGGTGAGTGCCGCAATACTTGCGGTGAAGGGGCTGTTCATAACAGGCTGAGGTGGGCGGCGTAGGGGGGGCGGTGCGCGCCGCCCCCTAGCCGGATCACTGGTTACAGCTTCTCGGCGTTCTCCGCCAGGTACCGGGCAACCCCCTCCGGGGAGTCCTTCATGCCCTCGTCTCCCTTGTGCCAGCCGGCCGGGCATACCTCCCCGTGCTCCTCGGTGAACTGCAGGGCGTCGATTACCCGCAGCATCTCGTCGATGTCCCGGCCCAGCGGCAGGTCATTTACCACCTGATGGCGCACCACCCCGTCACGATCCACCAGGAATGAGCCACGGAAGGCGACCGCGCCATCCGGGGTCTCCACGTCGTATGCCTTGCAGATGGCGTGGGTCATGTCCGCCACCAGGGTGTATCCCACCGGGCCGATGCCGCCCTTGTCCACCGGCGTGTTGCGCCAGGCGTTGTGGGTGTAGTGAGAGTCGATGGATACTCCGATCACCTCCACGTTGCGCTTCTTGAACTCCTCCAGACGGTGATCGAAGGCGATCAGCTCCGAGGGGCAGACGAAGGTGAAGTCCAAGGGGTAGAAGAACACCACCGCATATTTGCCGGCGCGGGCTTCGTTGAAGTTGAACTCATCCACTATGGTGCCGTCACCCAAGACGGCAGGGGCGGTAAAGTCAGGGGCCGGACGGCCTACAAGTACGCTCATGGGGTTACTCCTTCTATTGTATTTAGACTCGGTCTAAATAATTCTACACCATATTGGCAATTCGTCAACAGGACAGCGCAGAAAGTATAACTCTATTTTGAATTACTGAATCTCTTTTGGGAAGAGAGAATCTCTTTCCGGGCCTCGTCAGGGCCGCTCCAGCCGTCGATTTTGACCCACTTGCCCGGTTCC
>DRMK01000017.1 GCA_011322575.1 Gammaproteobacteria bacterium | reverse complement strand
GCCCGCCGTATGGGCCGATTTCAACGCCGCCGGCATGGTCTCCGGGCACGCTTACGGCAAGTCCCTGCGCACTGTGAAGACCTGCGTCGGCTCCGAGTGGTGCCGCTTCGGTACTCAGGACTCCACCGGGCTGGGCATCAAGCTGGAGAAGATGTGCTGGGGAGCCTGGACACCACACAAGTTCAAGATCGCCGTCTCCGGCTGCCCGCGCAACTGCGCCGAGGCCACCATCAAGGATTTTGGCGTGGTGTGCGTGGAGTCCGGCTACGAGCTGCACATTGGAGGCAACGGCGGGGTCAAGGTACGCGCCACCGATCTGCTCTGCAAGGTAGCGACCGAGGAGGAGGTTCTGGAGCACTGCGCCGCATTCCTGCAACTCTACCGGGAGCAGGCACACTATCTGGAACGCACCGCCCCCTGGCTGGAGCGGGTGGGTCTAAGCTATATCCGGGAACAGGTGGTGGAAGACGCCCGACAGCGCAGCGCGCTGCGCGAGCGCTTTCTCCATGCCCAGCAGTATGCGCAGCGGGATCCCTGGGCACAGATCGCCGGTAGTGACGAGGCGAGCCGCGGTTTCGCGCCGCTCAAGGTTTTGGGAGAGGGTTAGACTGTTCGAGGGGCTGAAGCATGTCGCGCTGGATAGAAATAGGCAATCTGGATGACATTCCGGTACTGGGCTCACGCATCGTGCAGACCCCCCGGGGAGATATCGCCCTGTTCCGCACCGGCTCCGGCGCAGTCTTCGCCCTGCGCGACCGCTGTCCCCACAAGCAGGGTCCCATCTCGCAGGGCATGGTCCACGGCACCACCGTCACCTGCCCGTTGCACAACTGGGAGATCGATCTGGAGACGGGCGCAGCCCTGCCGCCCGACGAGGGCTGCACCAACACCTACGCCACCAGGATAGAGAACGGCGTGGTCATGATCGAGCTCGGCGCCTCCTGAAACCCGCTCCTGCGGCGCGCTTGCGCCAGCCATATATATCGTATTCAGCCGTCCTGCGCCGGGGTCTCCCTCCGGCAAGTTTTGCCACTACCGTCAGCAGATCGGCACACGACAGCCTCGTTCCAGCATGTTCCTGAAACCCTGAATGCGACACACATTGTTGCCGGGTTGCTAATAGCAAAAAATCACGTAAAATTACCAGGATATATGTGGTTTTTAATGCAAAAAATCACATAGAGGAAGCCGGTCTGGCGGCGTTTTCTGCTGCCGGATGCACCCGAAAATGCTAGAATCGCCCCATAAGTCAAACCCGCAGGAGTTTTCATGAGCTACGAAAGGATAGAGGTTCCCGAATCGGGCAGCAGAATTGAGGTGGAGAGGGATCTCTCGCTGAAGGTCCCGGATCGTCCCATCATTCCCTTCATAGAGGGGGACGGAATCGGGGTGGACATCACTCCGGTAATGCGCCGGGTCGTGGACAGCGCGGTACAGAGGGCCTATTCAGGGGCACGCAGCATCGCCTGGATGGAGGTCTATGCCGGAGAGAAGGCGCTGCGCGTCTATGGAGTGGACAACTGGCTGCCCGGAGAGACGCTGGAGGCCATACGGGAGTTCACGGTATCCATCAAGGGGCCGCTCACCACCCCGGTGGGGGGAGGGATCCGCTCGCTCAACGTGGCACTGCGCCAGCAGCTGGATCTCTACGTCTGCCTGCGTCCGGTGCGCTATTTCCAGGGTACGCCGAGTCCTCTCAGGGAGCCGGAGAAGACCGACATGGTGATATTCCGCGAGAACTCCGAGGATATCTACGCCGGCATCGAGTGGGAGGCGGGCAGCCCGGAGGTGCGCAAGCTGATCGATTTCCTGCAGGGGGAGATGGGAGTCAACAAGATCCGTTTCCCGGAGAGCTCCGGGATCGGCATCAAGCCGGTATCCAGAGAGGGTACCCGGCGTCTGGTGCGCAAGGCGATCCAGTATGCAATCGACAACGATCGGGACTCGGTGACCCTGGTACACAAGGGCAACATCATGAAGTACACCGAGGGGGCGTTCAAGAACTGGGGCTACGAGCTGGCCAGGGAGGAGTTCAGGGCCCGGGAGCTGGACGGGGGACCGTGGTGCACGATGCAGAATCCCCGCACCGGGGCCGATATCGTAATCAAGGACGTGATCGCCGACGCCTTCCTGCAACAGATCCTGCTGCGTCCGGCGGAGTATGACGTGATCGCCACACTGAATCTCAACGGCGACTACCTCTCCGACGCGCTGGCGGCGCAGGTGGGAGGGATCGGAATAGCGCCGGGGGCCAATCTTTCGGACACCACCGCCATGTTTGAGGCCACCCATGGCACGGCGCCGAAATACGCGGGACAGGACAAGGTCAACCCCGGTTCGCTGATCCTCTCCGCGGAGATGATGCTGCGCCACCTGGGATGGACCGAGGCGGCGGATCTGATTCTGAAGGGGATGGCCGGAGCCATCGCCGCCCGGAGCGTGACCTACGATTTCGCCCGCCTGATGGAGAATGCCCGGCAGGTGAGCTGCTCCGAATTCGGCGCGGCCATTGTCAAACATATGTGAAGGAGTGGAAAACAGCCCGGATTGGGATATGGTTATGGGTAGCAATGGTGACAGTCAGGATTGGCTCGAGGACGACGTATCCGTCGAGACTTCGCGCCCCCGGCTGAAACGTCCGCGGATGTACAAGGTCATAATACTGAATGATGACTATACACCGATGGATTTTGTCGTGACGATACTGGAGCGTTTTTTTGCCATGGACCGGGAAACGGCGACGCGGATAATGCTGCAGGTCCACACCCGCGGCTCCGGGGTGTGC
>DRMK01000016.1 GCA_011322575.1 Gammaproteobacteria bacterium | reverse complement strand
TGCGCGAATTGCAAGTGGTGCGGCTATTCCAAAGTGTCCCCAATCCCCTTATGCCGACCATCTTCCGGCGTGCATTCTGCCTGTCAAGGATGATTTGCCATTTTACCCACATGATTCGGGGAAGACCCAAAAAAATCGTGCCGGAATGTGGTCGATTCGGCCACTTTTCAAAATCCGAAAGCAACCCCGAGACTTACCGAATGCACAACATCCGTGTTTCGCGAAAATATAATGTCGTTTCTGTAGGTTACAAACGGTGTGAAGCCTTTGTATTGGCCCGGCTCCCAGCCCAGATTGGTCATCAGGCCGACAGGGTTTTCCGAATTGGCTCCATAGCCGAAATAACCAACGGTTCCTATAGACATATTGAACCAGCTCCATAACCGCTGTTCCAGCACGATTCCAAGGGAGCCAAAGCCCCGGGAATCCTCCATGCTGAATCTGGTCGCCTCCAAACCATACCTTTTGTTCCCTCCGGCGCCGAGCAGCACTCTCACACCGGCATGACCAACCCCGCCACTGCCTCCCGAACCGCCAGCGTCAAGGTATCCGTAACCCGCCTGCGGCCGGACGACGAGAGAAGATTCTGCGTGCGCGGGATTTGGTGAAAAGATTATTAGCCCGGCAACAATATATGTCGTCCCGTTCCTGATCATGGGTGCCGCTCTCCTTCCGCGCCAGGTCAAATCACTCTCTCGTTGCCACCATCCACCGGCAGCTGCGCGCCGGTGGTCTTGGCGAACAGGGGCCCGCACATCTCGGCGGCCAGTTCCGCCACGTCACGGCTGCTCACCTCGGTATGCAGCAGGTTTCTCTGTTTGTACTGCTCCACCGTCATGCCGTACTGCCCGGCGCGCGCCGCCAGCACCTCCACGCTCCAGATCCCGGTATCGTACACGCAGTCCGGATGCAGCACGTTGAGGCGGATCCCGGAGCCGCCCCACTCCAGGGCCGCCACGCGGATCATCTGGGTCAGCGCCGCCTTGGAGCAGGAGTAGGCGGCGGCCCCCGGCCCCGGCGCCAGATGGTTCCGGGAGCCGATGGCCACTACCCGCCCCCCGTTGGGAGCGAGTTTCAGGAAGGGGTGAAGCTCGCGCAGCAGCACCAGGTTGGCCTCCAGGTTGACCGCCATCACCCTGCGCCACTCCTCCAGCTCCAGCTCCGCGATGCCGCGGCTGCCGGGGAAGATTCCGGCGTTGAGCAGCAGCATGTCGATACCGCCGAAACGGGACACGCCCTGCCGGATGGCCTCCTTCAGCTGATTCTCGTCGGCTATGTCGCAGGTGATGGGAAACACCTCCGGCGAGTCGAAACGGTCACCGACCGCGGGATCGATGTCCAGGGCCACCACGGCGCTTCCCCTCGCCAGCAGGGACTCCACGCAGGCCCGGCCAATCCCCGAGGCCGCCCCGGTGACCAGCGCCACCTCCCCCTGAAACGGCGGCACCGGCCCCGGGCGGCGCAGCTTGGCCTGCTCCAGATCCCAGTACTCCACATCGAAGATCTGCCGCGCCGGGAGCGCCTGCCAGCGCTCCAGCTTCTCGGCCCGGCAGATGATCTCCATGGTGTGCCGGTAGATGTCGGCGTTGATGCGCGCCTCCCTGCTGCTGCGCCCGGCCGTGATCACCCCCAGCACGGGATCCAGCACCACGCGCGGGGCCGGATCCAGCATGGTCTGATCCCCGGCGGCGTGCGCCTCGAAGTAGTCCCGGTAGCGCCGCACGTACCCCTCCACGTCGCGTCCCACCAGCGGCAGCCGCTTGGTGCGGATCACGTGATCGGGAGTGGCTGGTCCCTGCTGGGAGATCCGTTCCAGATCCTCGCGGTTGCAGAAGCTCATCGCCCGGGCATCGCGCTGGCTGTGCAGAACCAGTGGAAACCCGGCCGCCCGGGAGAGCGCCAGGCGCAGCTCCGCCAGCGCCAGCGTGTCCACCTCCCCGCGGGCCGGCCGCGGCCAGTCCAGCTCCCAGGCCCCGCGGCTGCGCAGATACTCCTCGGCCCGATCCACCAGCTCGATCATCCGTTCGTAGGACTCCCGCGCCGTGTCGCCGAACGAGAAGATACCGTGGTTCATCAGCACCATGCCGACGGTATGCGCGCTGCGCTGGCGGGCGAACTCCACCGCGCACAGCCGGGCCAGCTCGAAGCCAGGCATGGCATAGGGAACCACGATCACCGTATCGCCATAGATCTCGCGGATGCGCCGTTCGCCGGAGGGGGTGTTGGTGATGGTGACGATGGCGTCCGCATGGGTGTGGTCCACGAAGCGCCAGGGCAGAATGGCGTGCAGGATCGCCTCCACCGAGGGGGTGGGCGCGGCCGCGTCGGTCATGCTGCAGCGCAGCTCGTTCACCATCTGCGGATCGCTCAGGGAGTCCAGCTGCGCCAGCCTGCGCAGGTGGTCGAGGCGTACCGGGCTGAAGCCGGCCGGCTCGATGGTTTTCAGATCCCAGCCGCTGCCCTTGACCAGCAGCAGCTCCTCCTGCTCTCCGAACAGGTTGGTGCGCGTCACCTTCTCCGAGGTGTTGCCGCCACCATGCAGCACCAGGGAGGGATCCCTCCCCAGCAGGCGCGAGGTGTATACGCGCAGTCCGGCGCCTTCCCGGTAGCGCCGCGCCTCGGCATCGCTCCAGAGACTCTTCACCGCATCTCTCCTCTCAGATCCGTCTGCGGCGCAGCCCGCGCAGCTGACGCCACAGTCCGCTGCCGGCAAACAGGAAGAACACCGGGCCTCCCGCCAGCAGGTACCAGTAGTAGGTGGCGAAGCGCCAGGCGATCAGCGCCGCCGCGAGGGTGGCCGGCTCCAGCCAGGCGGCGAGCAGGGCGCTGAAACCGAGCTCCACCCCACCGCTGCCACCCGGCAGCAGGGTGATCTGTCCTACGCTGAGCACGAACATCTGGACCAGGAACAGGTAGGCCCAGGAGATCTCCTCCCCCAGGGCGCGGATGATGAAGTACAGAATGGTGTAGCGCAGCAGCCAGTGACCGATGCAGAGCAGGTAGATGGCCAGCAGCCGCCAGCGGGAGAGGCGCAGCATCAGCGCCAGCCCCTGCCGGAAGCGGATGATCCAGCGCGCGACACGCCGCCTGCGCCGGGGCGCGATGCCGAACCGGTTCAGCAGCCTGCCGGCGGCCAGCATCACCCCCCGGTAGTGGTGCGCCAGCAGCCAAAGCAGCAGCAGGCCGCCGCCCACCATCCCCCCCAGCAGGGAGATCTGGGTAACCACGTGAAACTCGTCGCCACCGGTGAGCAGCACGATGGAGAGCAGCACCAGCGCGGAGAGGAAAAACAGCAGGTCCACCAGCTGCTCCAGCGCGTAGCAGGCCGCCGCGCGGCTGCTCGGCAGGCCGTGACGATGTAGCAGAAATATGTAGGTGATGGCCCCGCCCGCCCCGGCCGGGGTGGCGCTCATGGCAAATTCGGCGGACATCACGGTGGCCAGAGCCTTGCCCTGTCCCATGCGCTCCCCAACCCCTCCCAGCACCAGCCGCAGCCGCCCGGCGTTCAGATTCCATCCGAGGAACACCATCGCCAGGGCGCCCAGGATCAGGGTGGGCGGGATCTCCCGCAGCCGGCTGAGCCCGCTCCACCCCCCGATACCCAGCGGGATCAGCAGACCGGCGAGCAGCGCGAGCGACAGGAAGTGCCAGAGGCGTAAGGGCATTCTCAGGGTCGTGATACTTGAAACGAACCCCCTCCTGTCTGACCCTATCTAGCTGTTTTACAAGCAAAAAGACAAAATCATCGTCGAAGGGAGAAGCGCACGATACCATACTTGGCCCGGGCTTTGAAAGTGCGGGGGTCAACCCGCGGGGATTAGGGGGTGTTCTCAATTAATGAGATCGCTCCCTAGTACTCTTTCAAGGTAATAAATTAGGATTCAGCGTCCCTGTGGTGTTTCGCAGCAAGGCGCAGTGCGCAGGCAAGGGTTATTCCCTTGTCAAGCACTGCAACGCCGCAGCGGAACACCACAGGGACGCCCGAAGGGTTGGTCTGTCAACGTCCATGGCGGCGTTGATGGAATACATCCATGTATTCCACCCCTTCGGGGTCGCTTCGCGCTCCCAACCCACTCCCGGTGGGTTGGTGCTCCTCTTGCGAAGGGCGACGGCCATTCGCTGCGAGGAGCGCCTTGCCCTGAACGTTGACAGACCAACTGAATCCTAATTTATTACCTTGACGGAGTACTAGTACTCTTTCAAGGTAATAAATTAGGATTCAGCGTCCCTGTGGTGTTTCGCGGCAAGGCGCAGTGCGCAGGCAATGGTTGCTCCCTTGTCAAGCACTGCAACGCCGC
>DRMK01000015.1 GCA_011322575.1 Gammaproteobacteria bacterium | reverse complement strand
TGCGCCAGGCGGACGGATGGCCGCCCCACCGAAGGTGTAAAGATTCTGGTTGTTGCCGTGATCCCAGCCCATGGAGTTGTTCAGGTTCACGTTGCGTCCGAAATCACTGAAGACGTTGATGATGATGTTGCCAGTTCCTTCGGGGCGTGTGGCATACCTGATGTGCTTGGTCGCGGCGCGCAGGGTGAGCATCAAATCCTGCATTCGGTTGCGGTACTCATCGATGGCCGAGTTGTGATCATCCCAACCACCGAGGCCACCGCCAACAGTAATAAACAGACTATCCGGATTGGCTATTGCCAGCGTCACGGCTGCCCTGATGCGGGCGGTAAAACGGGTGTCGGGATAGCGCAGACGACCATCCTCGCCGGCATCCACGTCCCCCTCCGGAAGAACGGGAAGAGTGCCGCCGGTCTCGAGCTCGGTAGCGAAATTGTCGATCAGGCCCTCCAGCCTGCGGCGGTTTTCGAAAGCGGTAAAGGCGGCCGGATAGCGCTTTTCGGCCCCGGCACTCTTTTGGCGAACCAACTCTTCCAGCGCGGACTCATACTCCCCGGTATATTTTCTGGAGTAGGGATTGTCGAAGCGCTGATCCAGGCTGATGGAACGTAATCGCAGCGGCAGCGGATTGTTGGGATCGCTGATGTACGCAGTAGATGCCCCTTCAAACGAAACGA
The DNA here is from genome assembly GCA_011322575.1 of Gammaproteobacteria bacterium. Classification (GTDB taxonomy): domain Bacteria; phylum Pseudomonadota; class Gammaproteobacteria; order Thiohalospirales; family Thiohalospiraceae; genus DRMK01. The sequence goes on along the minus strand of DRMK01000015.1, from coordinate 1,364 downwards.
AAGGTAGCACCATCTGCTCCACTGGCTTCCCCAGCGCACTGCTGTTCCGGTAGAGGACCGCCGCCAGCGTAGTCCCCATACCGGGGCTATTGTCGATGTCCAGATTGCCGGTGAGACAGGAGAAGATGCTGGGGCGGTGCGCCCGGGTGTTATTATGTCTGCGGTACACGGTGCGATAGATGGTCATATCACCGCTGGCCAGCATATCCTCCATGGCATCGCCGCCGGCGTCGCTCCAGAAACCGTGGCGGGTGATACGACCACCATTGTCGGTTACGGAGCGCAACAAACTATCGGGATAGGGGTTCTGGGAGTTACGATCGATCTGCTCGATATTGGTAAGATTCCCGGCCAGCTCGGATGCCCCCCCATAGAGAAACACGTTAATCACTTGCGGCAGCACCGGGGGCGCCACAAAAGCCACCCGGTCCAGCAGCGGCGCGGCGGCCACCCTGCGAACCAGCTCCCCACCGGGAAACAGGGCAGGCAGCCCGACCGTTGCACCAAGAGCTCCCAGTGATTTAATGAAAGTTCTCCTTCTCATGGTGTATGGCCCCTCAATAGATCGCCTTGAAGTAATACTGTTCCGGCAGGCGCGAAAGGTAGTCGAACACCAATCTGGCCAGGTCGTCATGACGACCGTCCCGAACCTCTTCCTGCCCGTTACGCTTGCGCAGAAAACCTGCGTCCCGGGCCATTTTGACAAGGGCGGAGCGCTCTGCATCCTCCGCCCGGCGCAACGCCACGGTGAGGAACAGATAATCCAGGTAGTCGCCCAGCGACATCTCCTTCACCAGCTCGAAACGCTCGCGATTTTTCTGGTAGCGAGCGCGCTCCTCTTCGCTGGCATCATCCCCCACATCATCCGCCGGCTCTGCGCCAAGCCCGTTGCGCCAGCGCCGCTGATCTATCAACAGCACCTCACGGTATCCCTTGTGATAGTTGGCAAAACTGAGCGAATCCATGGGAATTCCGAACAGACGCCCCAGCTTCAGCGACATGGTGGGCCAGTTCATCTCCGCCATGTTGGCGCGGCTGGCGCTGCCACTGTTGGAGATCATTCCCTTGAAAAGATCTGCCGGCGGATCCCAGTCGAGCCGCTGCGCGGTCCCCAGAAAGCTCTCCTCGAACGACCTCGGCCGCTCGGTGCGCAGTAGATATTCGCGGGAAAACAGTATCCCCAGGAATATATCCTGAAAGGTGACCGGGTTGCTGTTGGTTATGGACTGCACTATCTTCAATCGATCCGTGTTGCTACGCCCGGCGAAAAAATACTCTACCAGTACCGTGGTGACCCGACCGATGAGCAGCGGATGTCCGGCAATAAGGTCGTAGAAATCGTCGCAGCTGGTCACGAACCTGCC
>DRMK01000014.1 GCA_011322575.1 Gammaproteobacteria bacterium | reverse complement strand
CTGGCGGGGCGGCGTTCGCCAGCGACGAGTTGAACTGCGTTCTCTGCCACAAGCATCGCGGATTGAGCAGGGTGGACGAGGATGGCGAGTTCCGGCTGTTCTACATAAACGAAAAGATGTTCAAGAAAAGCCCCCACAGCAGGATCAAGTGCATCGACTGTCACCAGGATATAGAAGAGATTCCGCACAAGCCGGCCAAGAAGGTGGATTGCACCGTGGAGTGCCATCTGGAGGAGCCTTCCAGCAAGCAGAATTTCTCCCACAAGCCGGTGGCGGAGATCCTCGCCAAGAGCGTCCACAGCAAGTATGACAAAAATGGCAACCTGAAAGAGCTGGCCGCGAAGTACCCTGATGACTACCCAACCTGCAAGGACTGTCATGAGCAGCCCCTGTACCGTCCTCTCTCATTTTTCAAGGGGCATGCGGCGGGAATGTCGGAGAGAGGGCTGAGCCGCTGCAAGAGCTGTCATACCAAGGGGGAGTTTGCCGAATCGTTCTATGCCCATGTGACTTCACGGCTGCAGAAGATGAGGAGTCCGAAGGAGATCGTCGAGATCTGCGCCAGGTGCCACGGGGATCCGGAGTTCCAGGAGCGTCACGACCTGGATGCGGTGGTGACCTCCTACAAGGAGACCTTCCACGGCAAGGCGGTGCATTTCGGCTCCGAGGCGACGCCGGACTGTATCGACTGCCACGTGGTGTCAGGCGAGAGCGTTCACTCCATCGAGGGACGAGACTCTCCCACCTCGGCCATTGCCGAAGGCAACATAGCCACCACGTGCAGGGCGTCCGAGTGCCATGCCGATGCCGGGGAGAACATAGCCGGTTTCCAGGTGCATGTTACATACGACAAGGACAAGTATCCGCTGCAACACTACATGCTCAAGTTTTTCACGGCGTTGATGGCGGCGGTTCTTTACTTCTTCGTGGTAATCATATTCCTGGAGCTGCTGCGGCGGCTGTTTCCAGGCTTTTCCTTCGTCAAGTCGTCTGAAGCAGATGAACGTGGACACTGAGAGGCGCGTAGCATGAAATATCCGAAAATAGCCTACCGCAACGGCAAGAGGTACTTCTACCGGTTTTCCCTGGTTCAGCGTATCCAGCATATCGTTCTGTTCACCACAGTCATAACCCTTTCGCTGACCGGGTTTCCGCTACGCTACTATGACAAGCCCTGGGCCGAGCCTCTGTATAACTTTTTCGGCGGGATAGAGGTGGCGCCCTGGATCCATCGTATTGCCGGCTCCATTCTGCTCGGCCTGTTCCTGTTTCATACCGGCTACTGGATCTACCTTTTCTTCAAGAACCGCATAGGGCGGCTGAAGCGCGAGAACCAGCTGACCGTTGGCAATGCCATCCGGGAGTTTTTCTCCCAGGAGATGATCCCCAACGCCAAGGACGGGCGGGATCTGGTAGACATGTTCAAGTATCTGCTGTACCTGTCCGACCGACCGCCGCGCTATGACCGGATGTCCTGGAAGGAGAAGTTTGACTACTTCGCCCCTTACTGGGGTATACCCATCCTCGGCCCGGCGGGTGTGGCGTTGTGGTTCCGTGACGAAATTACCCATTACGTGCCGGGCATAGTTCTCAATGCGTTCTACATCATGCACACCGATGAGGCGTTGCTGGCCGCGCTGTTCCTGTTTTTCGTCCACTGGTACAACGTGCACTATTCGCCAGAGAAGTTCCCGCTGGGAACGGTGTTTCTCACCGGGTATCTGTCCGAGGCGGACATGATCCATGAACACTACGCAGAGTATGTCAAGGTCATGAAGGAAGAGGGGCTGGAAAATGAAATCAAACCCCAGGGTCACCATTGACAGGGCGGAGAACGGGAATGCCTAGCGCAGTAAGAAAGATAATCTTCATTGTATACACACTGGCCCTGATGGTGTTTACCGTCTGGTATGGCTATTTCATATATCCGATCATTTTCGCGCACAGCGACTCCAAACATGCTGAAATGGTGGAGGAGAAGGATAGTGGCAAGACCGAGGAGGAGCTGATGTTCGAGAAGTTCCTCCGGGAGCAGGCCAAGACCAGCACCACCGATCTCGGTTACATGGTAGTAAAGGAACAGTACGTGAAGGGGCACTTTCACCACGTGGGCATGACCATTGAGCCGGATACCGGCAACGTGTGCATCAAGTGTCACGGAGCGGTTCCCCATGACAAGGCCAAGGCCATTCGCGGATTTCTGAACATGCATGCCTTTTTCCTGGCTTGTGAGGTGTGTCATATACCTCCCAAGGAGGGGCAGCCGAAGTGGGCCTTCCGCTGGTACCAAAAGAGCACCGGCAATGTGATTGCCAATCCACCCGGCCTGGTTACCACCGAAATCGACAAATACGGCAACTACGGGGCGAAAGTGGCGCCGGGGACGCTTGATGACAGTGGCACCTTCCATCTGTTGAATACCCAGAAGGAGAGGGATTTCGTGGACGAGTACCTGCAGAAGAAGGATCTGCTCGGTGAGACGGAACAGTCGAAGATGAAGAAGGTGATTCATCGCAAGGTGGCCGAGCAGCCGTTGCTGTGCGAGAAGTGCCATACCACCGAGGGCAAGCCCTACCTGCCCTTTGCCCAGCTGGGATATCCCCCGCGCAGGATAAACGCCCTTACCAGCACGGAGGTGGTTGGGATGGTGAAGAAGTACAGGAAGTTCTACATACCCAAGTTCCTGCTCCAGGAAGAGGAGGCCAAGAAGGGTAAAGAGCCCGGCAAGGGTGAAAATGGCAAAGAGGAGGGGGGCGAAGAGAAAAAGGCGGTCGCCATGTAGAGCCAGCGTCGGGATCGCCGGGGAGTGGCTGACGCCGCATTCCAGGCGCCCGGAAGTCCCGGCGCGGTGCCCGCAGCGAGATGGCCGGAAACCGTGTGCGTTTCAGCCTCCCTTCTGTTCAACCGTTCTTTGAGAAGCGGATGTCCCCGAAGCCGGTTCCCGGTGGCCCCGGGGTTACTGCTGGCGTCGCGTTTGTCCGCAGAGCCGTGGTCAGTCCGTTACCCTCCCGATTTGGGGTAGACGTGCATCTTCTTTCTGACCCTGCTGGAGTGGAAATACTTGTATCTCACCAGGCTGTCCAGTCCATGGCAGTTGCGGCAGATGTTGTTTCGGCTTCTAAACCGCAGGAAACTGTTTCTGGCGTTTCCCTCCACAGGTTTGCCCTTGCCGGGCCCGAGTCTGGTGGCTGACCAGATGTGTGGGTTGTGGCAGGTAGGGCAGGAGAGCAGGCCCGCATCTACCTTGCGGCCCTTTTTGTTGTAGACAGGGGCGTAGAAGTTCTGTCCCGGATGGTTCTGCTCCGTGATGGTAACATTGCGGGGGTGTTTGAACTCTGTCACCACCTTGTCGCTGGCGATCCCCCCACGCGAATGGCAGCTCAGGCACACCTGCTCCTGGGGCAGGTCACTGCCCGTTCCCAGTTTTCTCGCCCAGAGCAGATATCCACCGGCGGTCGAGCCGTGGGGTTCGTGGCAGGCGCTGCATACTCCACTCTGCGCCACGGTCTGTCCCAGGCTGTTCTTCTGTTGTGGCGCGGTAACCGACATGTCATGATCCGTACCCACCACAAATCTCTTCCAGGTGTGGCAGGTGGCGCACAGCCCCGAGTCGGGAAGATTGGATTTGCGCAGGAAGCTGTTGCCCCCGTCACCTTCGATTTTCTGACCGCTTCCCCTCGACCATTCGTCGGGATCCCAGTGGTGGACGTTGTGGCAGGTGGGACAGGTGATGTCCCCGTCCCGGGAGCGCTTTCCATCCGGTTTGAACAGAGGCAGTTCGGTGCTCTTGCCATCCTTTCTGGCATGTTCGTAGAACGCGCTGGTTTCGCGTCTCAGGGTGGGACGGGCATCGGAGACCGCCTTGTTCATGGGATGACTTGGTTCCCTGATGATCTTCTTGGATCCCACCTTCCGGCGCGCATGACATCCCTTGCACAGCGCCTCGTTGCGGTTTTCGCCGGATCCCACGCCGCGCACCCAGAGCAGGCTGCCGAAGGCGTTATGCACCGCGTGACATGCACCGCATACGCCTGACTGCTCCACCGTTTCACCGTTCAGGTTCCTGCTTCTGGGACCGGTTACGTTCATGTCATGATCGGTGCCGACAACAAGGGCGTTTTCCCGGTGACAGGAGGCGCACAGCGTTGCCGTATCATCGTAGGGCTTGCGCAGGAAGCTGTTGAACCTGTTTCCCTCGATCTTGCGCTTGCCTGGCCCCTCGGCCACCCCGGGCTCCCAGCGGTGGACATCGTGACAGGTGGCGCAGCTGACGTTGCCGTTCGGGTCCCGCTCACCGCTTTCGGTGAAATAGGGCAGGCCGCTCTTTCTGGCGATCCTTCCGTCCGGCCTGACTCCCAGTGGATGGCTGTTTTCGCCGGTGGTTTTGCGCTCCGCTTCGCGTCCCTTGGAGTGGCACGAGGTGCATAGCCGTTCGATGCTGTCCTCGCCATGCTTGGGGCTTCTCGCCCACAGTTTTTCCGCCTTGGCATTGTGTGGCGTGTGGCAGGCTCCACAAACTCCAGACTCCTCGATGGTCTGTCCCTTGGCGTTCTTCGAGTGCGGTTCCATGAGGCCCATGTCGTGCTTGCTGCCGATTACCGACCACTTGCTCGCGTGACAGCTCTTGCAAAGTTTTCCGTCCGGAGTGCCGGCCTTGCGCAGGAAACTGTTGTTGACGTCCCCCTCCTTGCTGTCCGCGCCGCGATCGTCACTGTCCGGCGCCCAGCGGTGCGGGTCGTGACAGGAGGCACAGGAGATCTTCCCCTCCGGATCCCTTCTCCCCTTGTTGGTAAAGAGCGGGAGCGCCGCGCCTTCCTGTTTGATCCGCTGCGGTTTGACTCCCACCGGATGGCTGTATCTGCCCGTGGTTTTCTCCTCGGCCATCCCGCCCTCCGAGTGACAGGAGAGGCAAACCCCCTCCATCGTTGCCTCGGCGCCCCTTCTCGCCCACATCTTGGGCCCGTAGCCCTTGTGCATGAAGTGACAGCTTCTGCAGGTGCCCTTCGCTGCGGCCTTCTCGCCGTCCGCGTTCTCGCTCTCCGGAAACTTTTTGGCGATGTCGTGCCTGGTCCCGTAGATTCTTTTCTTGGACGTATGGCAGGTGAGGCAGAGCTCGTCTCCCCTCTTTTTGGTGGTGAGCAGGTGGTTCTTTGGCGTGCCGTTGTGGGGCGAGTGGCAGGTGCGGCAGTTTACCGTGTCGCCCCTGCCGAGATAGGGTTCTTCTCCGTTGTCCCACCTCTCGGGAAGCTCCGCCTCCCGGGGCAGTTTTACGGCCACCGGATGTGAGAAGCGCCGCAGTACCTGTTCGCTGTTGATGTCCGGTGATACGGTATGACAGGTTTCGCACAGCATGGAGTGGGTCAGGCTGCCCTCGCCTTCGTTGGGAACCACCAGAAAATGTTCCGCAGTGCTGCCGTGCGGGGTATGGCAGGATTCACAGATGACAGTTTTCCCGGTTCCCGCCTTGCCTCCGGCGCGGAGGATCTTTTCGGGGAACTTCGGGAACTCCACGTCGACAGGATGGGATCCTTCATCCGGGCCCCGGTCCTTGCCCTGGTGGCATTTGCGGCACATGGAAGAGTTGACGTTGGGTTCGCGCAGGAATATGGCGGTGGCCATGTCCGTACCACCCTCCACGCCGTGGGCCGAGTGACAGGTATAGCACTGTATGTTGCCGTTGCTGTCCAGCGGATAGTTTTCGGGCACGGTGATCTTGTCGGAAGGTTTTTCCCCCGTCTTGTGGCGTGATGTTTCCCAGACCCTCCAGCGGGAATCCACCACCGAACCGTCATGGCAGCTGTAGCACATCATCTCGTTGGCCACCTGGCGGGTGGGGGGATAGTCGATGAGCAGATCCGGGGTTCCCTCGGTCTTGAACTCGTCCACCCAGCGTATGTGGCACATCGAGCACTCCCGCGCCGAGTTTCGTTCCAGCCTGTCGGCGGCAGCCTGGGCCTGGCCAGACAGGGCCGGCAGCAGCAGTATCGCCAGCAGTGATAGAACGGACCGGAACCAACCTCTGCCGTTTCTCATCTGCCCATCCTGAATATGCTTATCCGGTTGGCAAACATCTCCACCACGTAGAGCCGATCCCTGCGGTCCACGAACAGCCGGACGGGCGTGGTGAAGCGGTGGATGGTTCCGTCCTTGTCGCTCAGAACGGACAGGAAGTTGCCTTGGCGGTCGAACATCTGTACCACCCCAAGGTAGGAGTCGGAAACCAGCAATCTCCCCTTCGAGTCGATGGCGATACCCTTGGGACGGAACAGCTCGCCTTTCTGGATTCCCCAGCTTCCAATGTTGTCCAGGAATGCCCAGTCGTGTGCGGGATCGATGGTCCTGACCGTGGTATTTATCACGTCCACCAGATAGATCACTCCGTCCCCGTCCAGCGCCAGGGAGAAGGGCCATCTGAATTCTCCCTCCTCCATGCCCATCTTGCCCACCGTCCTGACTACGGTGCCCTTGCGCAGGTCGTGGATGAGAAGGCGGTGGTTCCGGTTGTCCACGACGTAGAGGAGCCTGCGTCGCTCATCCAGCGCCAGGTCGACCGGTTCGGTGGGGATCCCCTTGCTGCTTTCGGGAAGCTCGATCTGCTTCAGGTGTTCGCCCCGTGACGTGAACAGCTGGATGCGCCCCTTTCGGGTATCGGTGACGTAGAGCCGTCCCCTGGCGTCCATGGCCATTCCCAGAGGTATGTTCAGGTGATCCTGGCCGAAATCGTAGAGAAACTTGCCCCGTGGCGAGAACACTGCAACCCGGTTAACGGCCCCGTCCAGCACGAATATGTTTCCGTTTCTCGCCGTCAGGACCGCGCTTGGCTGGCGCAGCCTGGAGTCACCCCCCTTGCCTCCGATGGTGGCCAGTAGCTCGATGGGTAGAAGCTCGCTGCCGGAGAAGGCGAGCGCGGGCCGCAACGGTATAGCGGCCACCAGCAGCAGAAAAAGAAGGAGGAGGTTGGTTCGGTAGCCCGGTCTTGGCCTGTTCTGTCTGGGGAATAGCCGGTTTCGGAAGCTGGGGGCTACGCTCAATTGCTACTCTCCAAGCTGGAATTTCCGGATGTCCTTTTTGTCATGACAGCCAAGGCAAAGATGGGAATCCTTCTTGCTGATTCTGAGGCGCTTGTGGGCATCCGCCCCCACGTCCGCCTTGTGCTGGCGCTGCACACCCAGTTCGTGCGGGTTGTGACAGGTGCCGCAGAAGATGTTGCCGGTAATCAGCTCCAGGGGCAGGATATTCTCCTTGGTGTGCTGATCGATCCTGGCCAGCATCTCCTCGTCCGGCCGGTCTCCGTGATAGATGGGGCGGCCATCCTCCTCGTAACCGGTGACACAACCGTATGCGTAGGCATCATCGGTATGACAGCGCAGGCAGAGCATGTCCAGCTTCTCGTATTCGAAACTTACGTCCGCGATGCTCCGCGCCTTTCTGCGGTCCGGAAGCTTGGCGTGGCAATAGGTGCAGACGTCGGTCATCAGCTCACCCTCGTCGTTGATCTGGTCGTGAGGGTTGTGCTTGCCCTTGTATTCCGACTTGTTGTGGCAGTTGTAGCAGAGATCGGTTCGTTTCCTGTAGGGAGCGCCGCGATGGAACAGGGGATTGTCGGCGCGGCGGTAGAACTCCTTGCTCAGGCACTGATACTTGATCTCATGGCAGACGCGGCAGGTTACCCTCCCTTCCGGATCCCTCTCCAGCGCCTCCTGAAAGTCCCGGGGCATTCGCTCCACCATCTGCGTCGGCGGCACCATTCCCGCGGCATGGATATACTTGTCCTTGGAGATGGTTGCGTGGCAGCGGTTGCACAGCTTCATGACGTCGCCGCCGAAACGCAGATACAGGGGATCACCCTGTTTGGGAACCTTGTCGTGACACTCCAGGCAGGCATCCGGCGAGTCTGACCAATGAGGATTCGGGTAGGAGGGTGACTGGTCGTCGGCCGCCAGCAGCGGCGCAAGGAGCACCGACGCCAGGGCCGTTATCCAGACAAGGAACCGGTTATCTGTTCTCTGCGCCATTTTTCCCCCAGGAGATGAAATATCCGTTCAGGGTGCCCACATAGAGTTTTCCACCGGCCAGCGCGGGTGATGCGTGGAAGCCGTCGTCCGCCAGGATCTCTTTCCAGATGATCCGGCCCTTCTCCAGGCTTATGGCGAATATCTCGCCGTCCTCGTTGCCCACATAGCCGATCCCTCCCCGCGCCACCGCCATGGTCGAGCTTATGGTGCCGCGCAGGTCGAGGGACCATACGAGTTCCCCGTTGCTGGCGTTGAAAGCGCTCAACATGCCATCCTTGCTGCCCACATACAGGTTGCCTCCGAATGGAACCGGGGTCGCATAGATCCATTCATCCAGCTGGGCCTTCCAGATCAGCTTGCCGCTCCTGGCGTCCAGCGCGCGGACCTGGCGATCATATCCTCCTATGAATACCATCCCGTTCTTGACGGAGGGGGAGGAGTAAACGGCGGAGTCGGTACGGTATTTCCACATGATCTGGCCGTTGCTCGCGTCCAGCGCATACAGGTTATGGGACTTTTCCGCAACATACACCATGCCGTCCGCCACGGCCGGGGTGGAGTAGATGCCGTTGGCCGCGGCATGGCCCGGCAGCTTGGTCTTCCAGAGCAACTTGCCATCCTTCGCGCGGGCGGCGTAGAGCGTCATGTCGTGAGATGCAAAATAGACCACCCCGTCGTCGATCGTCGCCGATGCGGTGATTTTGCCCTTGGTTTCGATGGTCCAGACCGGCTCGCCGTTGCCGCTGTCCAGGCAGTAGAACTGTCCCCCCTTGGAACCTATGTAGATTCTCCCCTTGAAGAGAGCTGGTGAAGCGCTGATTTCGGTATCGGTCTCGAACGTCCAGACCGGTTGTCCGGTGGTTACGGCAAGCGCATAGACGCGGCCCGGGAGAGACGCGAAATAGAGGCGCTCGCCATCCACTGCCGCGGAGGAGTAGATGGAGCCGCCGGTATCGAATCGCCACTGTTGCTCGAGGGGTGGAGAGATGGTGGTTTGCGAAACCGCCGTGTGGGAAGGATTGCCCAGGAACATGGGCCAGCCGGATGCTGCCGCGAAACTCGGCAGGGCACATGACAACAACAGTACCACCAGCAGTTTCCGATGAAGTCTAGATCTTTTCACGTCCCTCAGGCCTTATTGTTGTTACCCGGATATTACCCTAGTTTACGCAGAAATTGCAGGGTTGAATCCTGATTATAATCAGGATTTGTTTATTTTGTCAGATGGTTGGCGGCCGGTTGCCATCCCTGCCGGTGTTATCAATCTATAATTACTAAAGTAAAGCCTCATTCGGCGGATGTCGGCCAGGCGCTCTTGGGCCGTGACTCGATCCGGGACTCCTGGGGCGCCCGGAACAGGGCTTTGCCATCGATTGCCTTGCCAGGATTGGGGACAACGGGATCAGACCTCATGGAATCACCCATTCATGATCGCGCCACAGCCGGCCGGCAGCTGGCCGCTGCCCTGCGGCACTACGCGGGGCGTGACGACCTGATAGTGCTGGCCCTGCCGCGGGGCGGGGTACCGGTGGCGGCCGGGATCGCGAGATCCCTGGGTGCGCCGCTGGACGTGCTGCTGGTGCGCAAGCTGGGGCTCCCCGGCCATCCCGAGCTCGCCATGGGCGCCATCGCCAGCGGCGGCGTGCAGGTGATGAATGAGGATGTGGTGCGCCATGCGGGCGTGAGCGAGGAAGCGGTGGACGCCGTGCTGGCAAGGGAGAGGCAAGAGCTGGAGCGCCGTGAGCGGGTTTACCGTGGAGATCGCCCCTGGCCGGAGCTGACAGGGCGCTGCGTGATTCTGGTGGATGACGGTCTGGCGACCGGAGCCACCATGAAGGCCGCTATCGACGCGGTGCGGCGGCAGGGAGCGGCGCGAATCGTGGTGGCGGTGCCGGTGGCGCCGCCGCAAACCGTGGCCGAGCTGAAGCCCCTGGTGGATGAAGTGGTATGCCCGTTACAACCGGAATCCTTTATGGCCATTGGGCAGTGGTACCGGGATTTTCATCAGGTTTCCGATGCCGAGGTAAAGGGCGAGCTGGACGAGCTGGCCCCGTCCCCGGGGAAGCATTGAGACTCCCGGCGGAAACCCGTTGGAGGGCAGATGACGGTAAGAAGCTCCGTACTGGCCGTGGCCGGTGCCCTTCTCGCGGTTGGGATCATCATGGCGGGCGTGTGGCTGCATCGTGGCGGGCCGGTCGAGGTGGCGGTCAGTGCGGTGCGGCCGGGCGTGGTGCGCGATACCGCCACCAATACTCGGGCCGGTACCGTCAAGGCCTGTCGGCGCGCCTCCCTGTTTCCGTCCACCGGAGGAGAGGTAGCCGCTCTGCCCGTGAAGAAGGGGGAACGGGTGGAAGCGGGACAGGTGCTGATGGAGTTCTGGAACCGGGATCGGGTTGCCGGGCTGGCGCTGGCCCGCAGCGAGGTCGGTGCCGCTGGAGAGAAGGCGCGGCAGAGTTGTGAGCTGGCCGAACTGGCGCAGCGGGAGGCGGACCGTCTGCGTCATTTGCGCGAATCCGGCGTGGTGTCGGAGGAGGCGGTGGACAAGGTGGAGAGTGAAGCGCGCTCCCGGCGGGCCGCGTGCCGGGCGGCGCGTGCTGCAAGGGAGGTTAGCCGGGCGCGGCTCGAGCTGGCCCGGGGAGCGCTGGAAAGGACCCGCCTCGTGGCGCCGTTTGCCGGTGTAGTGGCGGAGGTCAACGCCGAGCTGGGGGAGTTCGTGATTCCGCCGCCTCCGGGAGCGCCCGCCTTGCCCGCGGTGGATCTCATGGATGTGAGTTGCCTCTATGTCTCTGCTCCCATTGATGAGGTGGATGCGCCCCGTATCAGGACCGGGATGAGTGCCGGTATTGCCCTGGATGCGTTTCCCGGCAGGAGATTCGACGGTCGGGTACGGCGCATCGCTCCCTATGTGCTGGATGTAGAGAAACGGGCGCGTACCGTAGAGGTAGAGGTAGAGTTCATCCGGCCGGAAGAGATCCGGGATCTGTTGCCAGGTTACAGCGCGGATATCGAAGTAATCCTGGAGCAGCGTGACGATGTACTGCGCATTCCCACCGAGGCGCTTCGGGAGGGCGGCCGGGTACTGCTGCTGGGCGAGGATGGAGTGCTGCGGGAACGGCAGGTCGAGACCGGCCTGAGCAACTGGAGCTGGACCGAGGTGGTGGCCGGACTGGAGGCGGGTGATCAGGTGGTGACCTCCGTGGATCGGGAGGGGGTGGTGCCCGGCGCCAGGGCACGAAGGGAGGAGAGGTGAGGGTCGGATGATCGTGCTCTCCCATGTCCACCGGGATTTCCGGGTGGGTGAGCAGACGGTTCACGCGCTGGATGACGTGAACCTTGCCATCGGGGCTGGGGAGTATCTCTCCGTCATGGGTCCCTCCGGTTCTGGCAAATCCACCTTGCTCAACCTGATCGGTTTGCTGGACCGGCCCACCTCCGGCAGCTATCTTCTCGACGGAAAGGATGTCACCGGGTTGAGCGACAGGGAGCTGGCCCGGGTGCGTAACCGGCAGTTCGGTTTCGTGTTTCAGTCCTTCCACCTGGTGCCGCGCCTGAGCGCCGCCGAGAACGTGGAGTTGCCGTTGATCCTGGCGGGGGTTTCTCCCTCCCGGCGCCGGAAACGGGTAGAGCAGGCGCTCGCGGCGCTGGATCTCTCCGACCGCGCCCACCACAAGCCGGACCAGCTATCCGGTGGCCAGCGCCAGCGGGTCGCCATAGCCAGGGCCACGGTGATGCACCCGGCGGTGCTGCTGGCCGACGAGCCTACCGGCAACCTGGATCGAGGGTCTGGTCATGGCGTGGTGCGGATCCTGGAGCGGCTCAATGCGGACGGCATTACCCTGATTATGGTTACCCACGACCTGGAGATCGGAAAGCGTGCTCACCGCCGCCTGAGGATGCTGGACGGACGTCTGGAGACCGACAGTGGCGCTTTCCCCGCTTGATATGGCGAGCTTCGGCTGGAAGGCGTTGCGCGGTTATCCTGCGCGCACCGTCCTGATGTTGGCCGCCATGGCCGTCGGGGTGAGTGCGGTGGTGGTGCTGACCTCGCTCGGGGAAGGTGCGCGCCGCTATGTAACGGGGGAGTTTGCCGCGCTGGGCACCAATCTGTTGATCGTGATTCCGGGCCGTTCCGAGACCGCCGGAATCAGCCCCACTACCTTGATGGGAGAGACGCCGCGCCCTCTCACTCTGCAGGACGCCCGCGCCCTGCTGCGGAGCCACGAGGTGCGCCGCGTGGCTCCGCTCAATATCGGTTCGGTGGAGGTGAGCAGGAGGGGGCGTTCACGTGACGTTCTGCTGGTGGGATCCAGTGCCCAGCTGCTTCCCTTGCGCCACTGGAAGATGGCGGAGGGGCGCTTTCTGCCCGATGTGGAGCTGGAGCGTTCCATCCCCGTGGCGGTGATCGGCAGGAAGATCCGGGATGAGCTGTTTGGCGCGCGCCCTGCCGTGGGTGAATGGCTGCGCATTGGCGAACGGCGCTTCCGGGTTATAGGGATCCTGGCCACTACGGGGCGTTCCATCGATATCAAGGTGGAGGAGACAGTAATCGTCCCGGTGGCGGCGGCGCAGCAACTGCTCAACACCTCCTCGCTGTTTCGTATCCTGGTGGAGGCCGGCAACCGCGGCGCCGTTGGGCCACTCAGGCAGTTCATAGTGGAAACGTTGCAGAAGAGGCACCAGGGGGCAAGAGATGTGACGGTGGTTACCCAGGACGCGGTGCTGGCCACCTTCGACCGGGTGTTTGGAGCCCTTACCCTGGCGGTGGGCGGGATTGCAGCCATCAGTTTGGCGG
>DRMK01000013.1 GCA_011322575.1 Gammaproteobacteria bacterium | reverse complement strand
TCGCTGCGAGGAGCACCTTGCCCTGAACGCTGACAGACCAACTGAATCCTGATTTATTACCTTGAAAGAGTACTAGTGGTATCGCGGCCCGGCATGGGTGTTACGATCAGGCTTGATGCGCGTTGATGTAGTCAACTGCCTGCTGCACGGTGGTTATCTTCTCCGCTTCCTCATCGGGAATCTCGGTATCGAACTCCTCCTCCAGTGCCATTACCAACTCAACCGTATCGAGGGAGTCTGCACCCAGATCGTCCACGAACGAGGCATTTTCGGTTACCTCGTCCTCTTTGACTCCTAGCTGTTCGGCGACGATCTTCTTGACACGATCTTCGATAGTACTCATACGAATTTGTCCTCTTGGTATATTCCCAGGCAGTCTTGCCGGACCGCATTCCCCGCCAACCCTCCACCGCTCTCGTCCCGCGGTGCTACCCTGCTCTCCCTGACCCCGAGCGGCAACGGGATGTGCGTGCCGGCACTGCGCGGGGTATTGTATTGCAAAGCTCCGGCCGATACCAGTACTCCGCCAGAGCCGAACCTGCCGAATATCAAGCCATGTACATTCCACCATTGACGTGCAGCGTCTCGCCGGTGATATAGGCCGCCCCCGGGGAGGCCAGGAACACCACCGCGGCGGCTATCTCCTCCGCGCTGCCCAGGCGGTTCAGGGGGATCTGGCCCAGCAGCGCCTGCCGGTGCTCATCCGACAGGGCTCGCGTCATGTCGGTGTCTATGAAGCCGGGCGCGACGGTGTTGACGGTTATCCCACGCGCGCCGGCCTCCCGGGCCAGCGCCCTAGTGAACCCCATCACCCCCGCCTTCGCGGCCGCGTAGTTGGTCTGCCCGGCGTTGCCCATGGCGCCCACCACCGAGGCGATGTTGATGATGCGTCCCTTGCGCATGCGGCTCATGCTGCGCAGACAGGCGCGCGACAGCCGGAATACCGAGCTGAGGTTGGTGTCGATGATCTGCTGCCACTCCTCGTCCTTCATGCGCAGCAGCAGGTTGTCCCGGGTTATACCGGCATTGTTGACCAGAATGGTCGGCATACCGAACCGCTGTTTCATCTCCCCCAGGGCCGCGTCGATGGAGTCCTGACGCGCCACATCCATCACCAGCCCGCACCCTTCGATACCGGCGGCGGCCAGCCCCGCACCGATCCGCTGCGCCCCTTCGGCGCTGGTGGCGGTGCCCACCACGGTGGCCCCGGCCTCTCCCAGCGCCGCGGCGATGGCCTTGCCTATCCCGCGGGTGGCGCCGGTCACCAGGGCGATTTCATCCTTCAATGGCATTTTGCAGACTCTCCTCATCGAATACCGGACAAACCGTCATGCTGCGCTCAATGCGGCGGTTCAGCCCCGCCAGCACCTTGCCGGGGCCGCACTCCACCACTCTCTCCACCCCATCGGCGGCCAGCAGGCGGATGGTATCCACCCAGCGTACCGGGTTGTAGAGCTGCCGTACCAGGGCGTCGCGAATGGCCTCCGGCTGACTCTCCACCCGGACATCCACATTGTTGACCACCGGAATCCCGGGAGTGCGTATGGTAACACCCGCCAGCCGTTCCTCCAGCTTGCGGGCGGCCTGCCGCATCAGGGAGCAGTGGGATGGAACGCTGACCGGCAGCAGGACGGCGCGCCTGGCACCCTCCTCCCTGGCCAGATCCACCGCCCGCCGCACGGCCCCGGCCGTGCCCGCCACCACCACCTGGCCCGGAGAGTTGAAATTGACCGCCGCCACCACCTCTCCCGCCCCCGCCTGCTCGCACAGCCGGATCACCCGGGAATCCTCCAGGCCCAGGATGGCGGCCATGGCACCCTCTCCGGGCACCACCGCCTCCTGCATGTAGCGGCCGCGATCACGCACCAGCTCCACCGCGTCGGCGAACTCCAGCGCACCAGCACATACCAGGGCGGTATACTCGCCAAGACTGTGGCCCGCCATGAACGCCGGGGCGGGCCCTCCTCTCTCCTGCCAGAGGCGCCACAGCGCTACTCCGGCGGCCAGCATGGCCGGTTGGGTGTTGCGGGTATCGTTGAGGTCTGCTTCTGGGCCCTGCTGAATCAGCTCCCAAAGGTCGAAATCCAGCACCCCGGAGGCCACGGCAAAGGTCTCCTTGACCTGCTGCAGACCGGAATCGAAACCGGCCAGCATGCCGACCGACTGGGAACCCTGTCCTGGAAATACTAAAGCCAACGACATCAGATTGTTATCCTGTTTATCTCAATCAATACTTCAGCAGTGCCGACCCCCAGGTAAATCCGCCCCCGAACGCCTCCAGCATTACCGTGTCTCCGCGCCGGATGCGTCCGTCCCGCACCGCCTGATCCAGCGCCAGGGGTATGGATGCAGCCGAGGTGTTGCCGTGCCGGTCCACCGTCACCACCACGCGCTCCATGGGCATCTTCAGCTTCTTCGCCGTGGCGGAGATTATACGTATGTTGGCCTGGTGAGGCACCAGCCAGTCGATGTCGCTCTTCTCCAGCCGGTTGGCGGCGAGGGTCTCGTCCACGATGCGCCCCAGGGTATTGACCGCCATGCGGAACACCTCGTTGCCACGCATCTGGATGTAGCCGTGACCATCGTCGGG
The DNA here is from genome assembly GCA_011322575.1 of Gammaproteobacteria bacterium. Classification (GTDB taxonomy): domain Bacteria; phylum Pseudomonadota; class Gammaproteobacteria; order Thiohalospirales; family Thiohalospiraceae; genus DRMK01. Next base: position 8,220 of record DRMK01000013.1, on the reverse strand, counting down.
ATCGGGAAACCTCCGCGAGACCCCGCCGGGAACCGTGAGCAGGTCCTTGTAGAAACCGTCGGCATGGAGATGGGTGGAGAGGATCCCGGGTTCGCTGGAGCGCTCCAGCACCACGGCGCCGGCGCCATCGCCGAACAGCACGCATGTGGCGCGATCACTCCAGTCCACGATACGGGAGAGGGTCTCGGCGCCGACCACGAGAGCATAGCTGGTGCCACCGCGCATGAAGCGGTCCGCCACCCCGAGGGCGTAGATGAAACCGGTGCAGACCGCCTGGATGTCAAAGGCGGGACAGCCGTGGATGTTGAGGCGCTCCTGGAGCAGGCAGGCGGTACTGGGGAATATGCGGTCCGGGGTGGTGGTCGCCACTACGATCAGATCGATCCGATCCTTGTCGATCCCCGCGGCGGCGATCGCCTGCCGGGCGGCTTGTTCCGCCAGATCACAGGTGGTCTCATCCTCCGCGGCCACGCGCCGTTCACGGATCCCGGTGCGCTCCGTGATCCACTGATCGCTAGTGTCCACCATGTTCTCCAGGTCGAGATTGGTGAGGATCTTTTCGGGCAGGTAGCTGCCGGTACCCGCTATGCGTGAGTAGCTCAATTATCTGTCCCTGTCTATGCGCCGGAGCCTACCAGCAGGTTCTCCAGGCGGGCCTCGATCTTGCCGGGCACCCCCTTGTTTACCTCCAGCATCGCCTCGCGGATGGCATTCCCGAAGGAGAAGCTGTCGGCGTTGCCGTGGCTCTTGATTACTATGCCACGCAATCCCACCAGACTGGCGCCGTTGTAGGTGCGGTGATCGATCCTGGCGCGCAGGCGGTTCATGACCGGCATGGCCACCAGCGCCGCTAGGCGCGACAGCAAGGTGCGCCGGAACTCCTGGCGTAGGAAATGGGCGATCAGCCTGCCCACCCCCTCGGTGGTCTTGAGCATCACGTTTCCCACGAAGCCGTCGCACACCACCACGTCCACGCTGCCTTTGAAGATGTCGTCACCCTCCACGAAGCCCGCGTAGTTGAGCCCGCTGTCCGCCAGCAGGCGCCCCGCCTCCTTGACTACCTCGTTGCCCTTGATCTCTTCCTCTCCGATATTGAGCAGGCCGATGCTGGGGGACGGTTTGCCGTCCACGGCGCTGGTGAGCTCCGCGCCCATCACCGCAAACTGGAACAGGTGTTCGGGGCTCAGATCCACGTTGGCGCCGAGATCCAGCACATGCACATGGCCCTCTATGGCCGGCAGGGCAGTGCAGATTGCCGGTCGATCCACCCCCGGCAGAGTCTTGAGAACGAAGCGCGCCGTAGCCATCAGGGCGCCGGTATTGCCCGCGCTGACACAGGCCTGGGCCCTGCCCTCCTTCACCAGGTTGATGGACACCCGCATGGAGGAGTCTTTCTTGTTGCGCAGGGCGTGGGAGGGAAGATCGTCCATCTCCACCTGCTGCGAGGCGTGAACTACCTGCAGGCGGCCGTGGGGCTTCGTCCCATGTTTGCCGAGAAGCTGCTGCAACGTATCCTGGTTGCCCACCAAAAGTATGGAGAGAGAAGGGATCTCCTCCAGAAGCTCTAGGGCGGCGGGTACGGTAACGGTTGGGCCATGGTCGCCGCCCATGGCGTCCACGGCTACCGTGCACTCCCGGGTCACGAGGTGGCTCACGACCTGTCCGGCACCAGCGGCTGGCGGAAACAGATACGCCCCGTGGGAGGGGCGTATATGGACAGTCCGGCGGAAAAGACAGATTTCATGTTGAAAGGCCACTCCTCCATCTGGACGAACAGGGTTTCAACGCTTCGAACGGTACGGTACTGGTCCCGTTGTGCAACCGGACGGATTTACTCCTCCCCGATACCGGCCAGCTTGCGGCCCCGGTAGTAACCGTCCGCAGTCACATGGTGGCGCCGGTGGGTCTCGCCGCTGGTGGGATCGGTGGAAAGGGTTGGCCCCTTCAGGGCATCATGTGAGCGGCGCATGCCGCGCCGGGAAGGGGTTTTCTTGTTCTGCTGTACAGCCATTGGTGCTTACTCCTGAAATGTTACCGTCAATGCTCCTCGTCACGCGCCGCAAGCCCGGCCAGTACCGCAAACGGATTCTGCCGGTCGCTCCCGGACTCCCGCCCGGTGGCGCCTCCAATGGGTGGCTGCAGGCACTCGCCTGCCGGATGTCTCGGCACCAGCGGCAGGGAGAGCAGCAGCTCGTCCTCCACCAGGGCGTGCAGATCCATCTCTCTCTGCTCTACCCGAAACGGCTCGAACCGATCCGGGAGCAGGGGCTCCTCCCCCGCACTGCGCACCAGACCCAGCAAAAAGCAGCTCCTGACAGGCAGGGTTACGGGGGCCATGCAGCGCTGGCACAACGCCACCAGCTCGGTGTCCAGCTCTCCGCGCAGGTAATGGACCCCCTCCTCTACTCCAAACCGGAGAGATATGTCGACGCATCGCCCGGCCCTGTGCACGGCCGAGAGCAGTCGCTGGAACTCGGATGGATCTATCCGCCCGGTGTAACTCTTCCCGGCCGCAGCCAGTTGGTACAGATCCGCGGCTCGTGGCAGGCTGGAGAGCATAAGGGATGCATTGTATGACCTAACCTTTCTGCTGTAAAGGGAGAGCAGGCAAGCACCGTCTCTGTGCGGGAGGGGTCACTCCTCCACCCATCTCTGCAAGGCAGTTATGATGGCGGCGGCCTGATCCCTGCTGGAGATGTTGAACTTCGAGCGCTGCTGGTACTCGCCGTTGCGTTTCTGGTAGCGGCGGATGGTGTAGCGGTCGGGGCCGTACTCCTGCTTTCTGCGATCCCACTCCTGGTAACGGTAGATCACCGTGGCCCAGGCCCCCTTGGAGAGGATCTCCTTGTCCAGCTCCTTGACCACCCTGATACCATCTTCGCTGTAGTCGATGGTCAGCTCATCTACTGTTTCTGCCATATTGGTTCCGTTTCTTCAATCTGATGCAGCGGTTTGTTGATCCAGATTCTGGATATTTACCGGCTCCAGTTTCCAGATCTCTTCATTGTACTCCAGCATGGTGCGATCGGTGGAGAATTTTCCGCTACAGGCGGTATTGAGAATGCTCATGCGGGTCCACCTCTCCTGGTCGAGATAGGTCTCCGCCGCCCTGCGCTGGGCATCCACATAGCTACGGAAGTCTGCAGCCACCAGCCAGGGATCCCGGGGACTGCGGATGGAGCGGATCACGGGCTCGAACAGACCCGGCTCGAACCGGCTGAAGTGGCCACTCTCGAGTAGCTGCATCACCCGGCCAAGCTCTTCATCGGCGGCGATGATGGCGTCAGGATTGTAGCTGGCGCGCACCGCCTCCACCTCCGCCGCGGTGAGACCGAACAGGAAGAAGTTCTCCTCCCCCACCTCCTCGCGGATCTCTATATTGGCGCCATCCAGGGTGCCGATGGTGATAGCGCCGTTCATCATGAACTTCATGTTGCCGGTACCGGAGGCCTCCTTGCCGGCGGTGGAGATCTGCTCCGAGAGATCGGTGCCCGGGCAGATGATCTCCATGGCCGATACCCGGTAGTTGGGCAGGAATACCACCTTGAGCAGCTCCCCCACCTGGGGATCCCCGTTGACCACCCCAGCCACGTTGTTGACCAGCTTGATGATCAGCTTGGCCATCGCATAGCCCGGCGCGGCCTTGCCCCCGATGATCACGCAGCGCGGAACCCAGTCTCCGGTATCCCCCCGTTTTATGCGATCGTAGAGATGGATTACATGCAGGACGTTCAGGAGCTGGCGCTTGTACTCGTGCATGCGCTTTACCTGTACGTCGAACATGGCATCCAGAGGCAGGCGGACCCCGCAATCCGCCTCCACCAGAGCCGCCAGGCGCTCCTTGTTGACCCGTTTCACGGCGCGCCAGGCGGCCCGGAACCCTTCGTCCGCGGCCAACGGCGCCAGTCTCTTCAGCTGCTGCAGATCCACCTTCCACTGTTCGCCGATATTCTCGCTGATCAGCTCGGCAAGCGCCGGATTGCAGCCGGCAAGCCAGCGGCGCTGGGTAACGCCGTTGGTCTTGTTGTTGAACTTCTCCGGCCACAGCTCGTGGAAATCCCGGAACAGACCCTCCACCAGCAGGCGCGAGTGGAGCGCGGCCACGCCGTTCACCGAGTAGCTGCCCACGATGGCCAGATAGGCCATGCGCACCTGGCGCTCCGGCCCCTCCTCGATAATGGACATGCGCCGCAGCCGCTCCCCGTCCCCCGGCCAGCGGGCCGACACCTGGGCCAGGAAACGGGCGTTGATCTCGTAGATGATCTCCAGCAGGCGTGGCAGCAGGCGCTCGAACATGCGCACCGGCCAGCGCTCCAGCGCCTCTGGCAGCAGGGTGTGATTGGTGTAGGCCATGGTGTTGCTGGTGATCCGCCACGCCTCGTCCCACCCCAGGCCATGCTCGTCCATCAGCAGGCGCATCAACTCGGCAACGGCGCAGGCGGGATGGGTGTCGTTGAGCTGGAAGCTGTTGTTCTCCGCAAACTTGCTGAAGTCGTTGCCGTAGCTGCGCACCCAGCGCACCAGCACGTCCTGCAGGCTGGCAGAGGCCAGGAAGTATTGCTGGCGCAGGCGCAACTCCTTGCCGTTTTCGCTGGCATCGTTGGGGTAGAGCACCATGGTGATATTCTCTGCGGCGTTCTTGGCGGCTACCGACTCCGGATAGCTGCCGGCGTTGAACTCACCCAGGTCAAACACGTCGGTTGCCGCGGCGCGCCACAGGCGCAGGGTGTTCACCACGCCGTTACGGTAGCCAGGGATGGGAACATCGTAGGGAACCGCCAGCACGTCGTTGGTATCCACCCAGCGTACCCTGCTTCGCCCCTCGCCATCCCGGTAGTGCTCGCTGCGCCCGCCAAAATGGATCCGCTTGGTGTGTTCGGGCCGCTCTATTTCCCACGGATTGCCGTCCCGCAGCCAGTGGTCCGGCTCCTCCACCTGATAGCCGTTCTCCAGCAACTGGCGGAACATGCCGTACTCGTAGCGGATCCCGTAGCCCATTACCGGCAGCCTCAGGGTGGCGCAGCTGTCCAGAAAACAGGCCGCGAGCCGCCCCAGACCGCCGTTCCCGAGACCGGCATCCATCTCCACCTCGGCCAGCTCCTCCAGATTCAGGCCCAGCTCGTAGAGCGCCCGCCCCACCTCATCGGTTATCCCCAGATTGAGCATGGCGTTGCCCAGGGCCCGCCCCATGAGAAACTCCATGGAGAGATAGTAGGCATGTTTGCACTCTCTGGTCCGGGCAGCGTACTTGGACTGTTTCCAGCGCTCCATCAGCCGATCGCGCAGCGTAAGCACCAGAGCCTTGTAGGGGTAGTGGGTCGACAGACAGTCCCCGTCACACCCCAGCGTATAGTTGTAGTAACGACGGAAATCGTCGGCCAGGGTGGCGACATCCATGCCCAGCGGAGGCAGCTCCGTGAGCAGGGGACTGGGATTGGTACTACATACAGGTTTCAGCTGCATACTCCTTTTACCCTTCAAAAACAGCGACATGACATACCTAGTACTCTTTCAAGGTTATAAATTAGGATTCAGTTGGCCTGTCAGCGTCCATGGCGGCGTTGCTCCTCTTGCAAAGGGCGACGGCCATTCGCTGCGAGGAGCGCCTTGCCCTGAACGCTGACAGGCCAACTGAATCCTAATTTATAACCTTGAAAGAGTACTAGTGGTTTGCGTTCCCTGACAGCATTTAGTGCATGCCTAATACAATTTATATTCTATACTTCCTATACCTCTGCTGGCATTTCACCGTGTCTCGAAGGGGTATACCTCACCACCCAGACGGACACCAGCAACGCGATGATGGATATTATGGCCGCGGCGACATTCATTACAAGAGAGCCCTCAAACGTGCGCAAATTGAAATAGACGATAGACGAATAGAGCACCTGTAGCAATACCATGAATATCGGCACCATGCGACTTCCCTTTGAGCCCGCAAAATATATGAAATACCCCGCATAGGTCATAACAGGCAAGAAAAATATTGCCATTACCCTGAGAGTATCCGTGGCCAGAAATGTAGCCGCAAAAACCGTGACCAGCAGGCCAAAATATACTAAAGCGTCGCGGGCATTCCTCCTCACGAACACAACATAGAACAGGCTGAACAGGAATATGGGGCCAAACGATGCGTATACACGCAAGATATGCTTTACGGCCCCGCCGCTATACTCCAGCGCATAGAAAAACATCTCTACCGGAGACTTCAGGTATGTGGGCTCAGGTGACTCGCTGGTTTGCACAACAAGCCGCGTCAAGACGTAGAAAGAGAGCGTGCCTATAGTAATCAGCAACAGCTGGCGATAGTCATAATGCCTGCCGCCAGTCAACGTCCCCGAGAACACTCGATCCAGCCACAATGCAGGAATGACGATCATGACCATCTCATGAGCGAGCGTTCCGATCGACAGAAGAACCATCAGAACCAGAGAGGAGACCTTGAATCTGGAAAGCAGGATGACCAGGGCTATCGTCAGAAACATCAACCCATCTGCCCGCACAAACGTCGTTCCATAATAGAGATAGGGGAACGAGGTGACCCAGAACAGGAAAACCGCCATCCTCGCCGAACCGGGTAGCTTGGCGCTCTCGGCGTACAACATGAGCACCCCGGAAGTCAGCGCCAAACTTGACAGGGTCACGACGGCAAAACTGGTCATGGCGTCAAAAGGCAGCAGGCTAGCGAGAAAGGGAGTCAACACACGGTAACCGAACGGGCTGCGCGCCACCTCCCCATGATACATCATCATGTAGTGCTTGCCGTCCGCCAGAACATCCCACTTATCGGCAAGAAATATCCAGAGAACAGAGAGCAGAACACTGACCAGCGATGTCAGCACGAGAATCCTGCCGCTGTCCACCAATGTATCAGTACGAGTCATGCGCTATTCCCCCAAATATCCCGCTCCATCACGCTTCCCAAACAGATCGATGCCTGTTCCAGCGTAACAGGGGATAAAATGCCCTCAGACCATCCCATGATACCCTCCCTCGCGTTGACTTGCGGCTACGATCGAACAGGCATAGCCAACTTGTACCCCAACCTGTTCCAGGTATAGTTGGTGTGGATAAAATAGTTACCCAATGCGGCAAACGCCACGCCAACCATGTATGCCATATATTTGAGGCCCAGATAATCATTCACGGTCGGCCAATAGGTAATGATCGTAGTAACCACAGACAACTGAATTACCAAGCCGTAAATACTGGCAAACTCGTAAAGCACCAATCCACGCAAATAGCTCATGCCCCGATAGCGGATTGGAGAGAAAGTAAACAGGTTATTTCCGAAGTAGGTCCACATAATGGCCGATTGAACCCCGATGAATACCGCCAGGGGAACACTTACTCCGAGGCCCGAGGCTATGGCAAACCCCAGAAAATTCACGATGGAGCCCGATACCCCAACCATTCCAAACTTTACGAATCTGTTTGGGATCAGCCATCCAAATCTTAAATCTATGAGCGCCAGCAAATACTCTACGGCAACAGTCGCGTTGAGCTTGGTTTCACCATATATTCTGTTTCTAAATCGATAACCTATCTCTTCTACACGCGGATTATCCCCCCTTGTGACAAACTCCAGAAGAATCTTGAATCCAGATGGATTCACCCTGTCAATAGTACGATCGAAATACTCGCGGGAAAGAGCGAAATACCCACTCATGGGATCCTTGATAGGGGTGCTCAGCGCCAGATATGCGAGGGCTTTTGCTGTATAGCTCACAAACCTGCGGCTCTTCGACCAGTCGCCGTAACCACCGCCAGGAGCCTCTCTGCTACCGATGCAAATATCGCAGCGACCCTCAGCTATAGCCCTATACATATCCGGCAGAATGGTCTCGTCATGCTGCATGTCTGCATCCATAACCGAGATTACCTTGCCGTTGGATGACGCCATACCCGTTACGACAGCACTTGACAGTCCCCTCGCATCCTGCCTTCTTATGACTCTTATTCTCTCATTTTCGTTACTTAGTTGCTGCGCGATCTTCCATGTTTGATCCGGGCTATCGTCATCTACCACCACTATCTCATAGTCTATCCCGTTCAGTACCTCTTTCAATTTTCCCAAAAGAATAGGAAGGTTTTCGGACTCATTATAGGTTGGAATAACTACAGAGAGTTCTCTGGCATACTTGATACTGTCGCTAGCAGTGATCACATTCATAGCCCAGAACCGATCAACTCAGCCATTCTATATCCATCCCTTACGGC
>DRMK01000012.1 GCA_011322575.1 Gammaproteobacteria bacterium | reverse complement strand
GGGAGGCCAGCTCGCCCACCAGAATCTCCCGTTTCAGCTCCAGCCCCACCACGAAAAAAAACAGCGCCATCAGGCCATCGTTGACCCAGTGCTGCAGCGATTTCTCCATCGTCCAGCCACCGAAACGGAAACCTACCTTGGTGTGTACCAGCTCTCCGTAGAGCCCGGCCAGGGCGCTGTTGGCCGCTACCAGGGCAAGTACCGCACAGGCCATCAGCAGCAGGCCGCTGGTGGTTTCGCGGTGAATGAACTCCTCAAAGGGGGTGACGATTCTGTCGAACGCCCTCTCCCACGGGGCGTAGATAATCTTTTTCTCTTCCCTATTCCGGTTGCCGGCTCGCGCTGCGTCCTGTCTCTTCGTCATATTCTTTCAGATGCTCTTGTCTTTTTCGATGAGGGCGTAGGCGGAATGGTTGTGGATGGATTCGAAGTTCTCCGATTCCACCACATAGGCCTCAATACGGTGGTCTGCGTTCAGCAGCGCCGCGACGTCGCGCACCATGTCCTCCACGAATTTCGGGTTGTTGTAGGCGCTCTCGGTAACGAACTTCTCGTCCGGCCGCTTGAGCAGGCCATACAGCTCGCAGGAGGCCTCTTTCTCCACCAGCTCTATGATCTCCTCTATCCAGACGAAGCTGTTGATGCGGGCGGTCACGGTCACGTGGGAGCGCTGGTTGTGTGCGCCGTAGTCGGAGATCTGCTTGGAACAGGGGCACAGGCTGGTGACCGGAACGCAGATCCTGATGGTGATGACGGGTTTGCCCTTGCTGAACTCCCCGATGAAGGTGACGTCGTAGTCCAGCAGACTCCGCACTCCGGAGACCGGGGCTGTCTTGTTGATGAAGTAGGGGAAGCTCATCTCTATGTGGCCCGCCTCCGCCTCCAGCTTTTCGGTCATCTCCACCAGGATATCCTTGAATGACTTGACCGAGATCTCCCGCTCGTGCTGGTTCAGGATCTCCACGAAGCGGGACATATGGGTGCCCTTGAAGTTGTGTGGCAGGTTAACGTACATGTTGAAGCTGGCGATGGTGTGCTGCTCGCCACCGCTGCGATCCCGGATACGCACCGGGTGGCGGATATCCTTGATGCCCACCTTGTTGATGGGGATGCGGCGGGTGTCCTCCCGGTTCTGGACATCTTCCATGGATCAGCTCTCCGTATAGCGCACGCAGGCGCGCTCGGTCTCCCAGAGTGTGACAGCGCTCACCCTGGTTCGTTCGCCGTCCAGTCTGTGGCCCAGCTCCCGGAACAGATAGGCGGCGATGTTCTCCGCGGTGGGGTTAACCCGGTCGAAGGGGGGGATCTCGTTCAGGTTGCGGTGATCCAGCCGCTCCACCGCCTGGCGGGTGGCCTGCTTGATGGCCTTGAAGTCGAGCCCCATGCCGATGTCGTCCAGGGAGCTGGCGGTGACCTCCACCTCCACCCGCCAGTTATGGCCGTGCAGCCGGCTGCAGGGGCCGTCATAGCCGCGCAGCAGATGGGCGGCGGCAAACTCGGTTACGATCTTCAAGGTGTATGTTGCTGGCATGGTGTATCCGGGGGCGCTGCTTATGGTATGGAGGGCTACTCCTTCAGACGGGCGCGGACGCTCCTTGCGATCCCGTCCGCATCCAGGCCACACTGGGCCAGCAGATCGCTGTGTCTGCCGTGCTCCACGAAACGGTCGGGAAGACCCAGGTTGAGGATCGGGACCTCCACCCCGCACTGCTCCAGGCACTCGTTGACCGCGCTGCCCGCTCCCCCGGCCACCGCGTTCTCCTCCACGGTCACCAGCAGGTCGTGGTGGCGCGCCATGTCCAGCAGCAGCGGCTTGTCCAGGGGCTTGATGAAACGCATGTTCACCACCGAGGCGTCCAGTTGCTCGGCAGCCTGCAGGGCTGGCGCCACCATGCTGCCGAAGGCGATCAGGGCGATCCGCCGCCCCTCGCGGCACAACCTGCCCTTGCCTATCACCAGTTCCCGTATCTCCTGCTCGATCTCCGCCTCCGGTCCGCTGCCGCGCGGATAGCGCACCGCAACCGGGCCGTCATGCAGGAAGCCGGTGTAGAGCATGCGGCGCAGCTCGTTGCCATCCGCGGGCGCCATGATTACCAGGTTGGGAATGCAGCGCAGATAGCTCAGATCGAAGCTGCCGGCATGGGTGGGGCCGTCATGACCCACCAGTCCGGCGCGATCGATGGCGAACAGAACGGGGAGGTTCTGCAACGCCACGTCGTGAATCAACTGGTCGTAGGCGCGTTGCAGGAAGGTGGAGTAGATGGCTACCACCGGTTTGAGGCCGTCGCAGGCCATGCCGGCCGCCAGGGTGACGGCATGCTGTTCGGCGATTCCCACGTCGAAATAGCGTTCCGGAAAACGCCGGGCAAACTCCACCAGGCCGGAGCCCTCGCACATGGCGGGGGTGATCCCTACCAGGCGCTGGTCGCGGTCCGCCATGTCGCAGATCCAGCTGCCAAACAGCTCGGTATAGGTGGGGGCTCCGGATCCGGCACGGATCTCCCCGGTCTCGGGATCGAACGGGGCCACGCCATGGTAGCAGGTGGGGTTTTCCTCCGCCGGTGGGTACCCCTTGCCCTTGCGCGTGACGATGTGAAGGAACTGCGGTTCATCGCGCTCGCGCAGGTTCCTCAGGGTGGTGATGAGGATGGAAAGATCGTGGCCGTCGATGGGGCCGATGTAGTTGAAGCCCAGCTCCTCGAACAGGGTTCCGGGAACCACCATCCCTTTCATGTGCTCTTCCGCCTTGCGCGCCAGCTCCCAGACCGGCGGGACTATGCTCAGCACGTTCTTGCTGCCATCGCGC
>DRMK01000011.1 GCA_011322575.1 Gammaproteobacteria bacterium | reverse complement strand
GCCTGCGCACTGCGCCTTGCCGCGAAACACCACAGGGACGCTGAATCCTAATTTATTACCTTGAAAGAGTACTAGCTCCAGGTAGCCGCGCTTCCCGCACCCCTGCCTCGCCGGCGGCCAATCCGATTTCACGAGAGATCGTAAAAATTTTGTGACTTTTCTCTCCGGATCGATCGGAGCATTGCGGCGTTTTTTTACACAAAAAAATAACATCCTTCCATTGTATAGCTTCCTTTCACTCCTAGAATAAGAGACGAGCCACCAGAGGCGCAGGGCTCTCTGTCGAGAAGAACAAAAACCGTGAAGGTGAGTTATGTTAATCCAGCAACCTGCTGAACGATCGAGATTTGGTTTGGCAAATTCCCCCTCTGCGGCTGTCGTTGAGATACCATCAATCGGCATGGGAGGCGAACCGTTCCGGCGGCGTGGCGCGGGACTGGCGATAGGCCCTTCGCGAGCGGGAAGATATGACTGCGGACTGTTGCATGTGGGGTGGCAGGTTGTAAAAGTCGGCTTCGGGAAACCGCTCGGGATAGGTGCTAGAATTCTTCCAAGCCGGTGTGGATACGGGGTAACGAACGAGTCTCCCCAATGAGGGCCAGGGAAGGTCTATGAACGCTGAAATTGGATTGCCGGATCTGGCGCGTATGAACCGCGGTCTGTCGCAGCGTAACAAGCAGCTGTTGACGGCCAGCGTGGATGCCGCGCTGCTGATCGTGTCCCTTCTGATAGCTTTTCATCTCCGTCTGGGTAAGTGGTGGCCCGAAGAGATTGTCGAGCAGTGGTGGCTGCTCCCTGCCGCACCCATGGCGGCGCTCCCGGTATTCATCCACATGGGCCTATACCGCACCGTGCTAAAGTATGCCGGCAGCAAGGCGTTCATCGAGATTTGCAAGGCGGTTACCATCCAGGCATTGCTCCTGACCGGTTTCGCAATGCTGACTGTAGGGCGCAGCGCATCTCTCTCCCTGTTTGTCATCTACTGGCTGACCAGCCTGGTGTCCATCGTCGGTATACGATTCGGTACCCGGACGGGGCTGCGCAGTGCCATGAGGAGCCAGCGCACTCCCCACCGGGTGATCATCTATGGTGCCGGAAGTGCGGGAGTAGAGCTGGCGCAGGTGCTGCAAGCCGGCTGCGAGACGGAGCCGGTGGCATTCATCGACGACAAACGCAGCTTTCACGGAAGCGAGATACTTGGGCTGGAAGTTCATCCGCGCAGCGCGCTCGGTTCCCTGATCCTGCGCCACAACGTATCGCAGGTACTGCTGGCGATCCCCTCGGCATCGGTGGAGCGCAGGAACGAGGTGCTGATGCTGCTGGAGAGGTACCCCGTGCAGGTGAAGACGGTGCCCTCGTTACATGAGCTGGTATGGGAAAGGGCCTCCGTGGAGCAGGTGCGCGATGTGGATATCGAGGATCTGCTGGGGCGCGAACCGGTAGCGCCGGATCCGAATCTCATGGCGGTATGCGTCACCGGCAAGCATGTGCTCATAACCGGAGCGGGTGGCTCCATCGGATCGGAGCTGGCGCGGCAGATACTCACCATGCAGCCCCTTCAGCTGGTGCTCTATGAGTCTTCGGAGTTTGCGCTCTACCAGATAGAGCGTGAGCTGCATGAGTTCCAGTCAGCCTGCTCCGGCGAAATCCGCAAGACGGAGATCGTACCGGTGCTGGGTAGTGTTACCGATCCGGCGGCTCTGGAGGCGGTGTTTGGCGCCTTTCCCGTCGATACGGTCTATCATGCAGCGGCCTACAAACATGTCCCTTTGGTGGAACAGAACCCGGCAGCAGGGGCGTACAACAACGTGTTTGGCACCATGTTTACCGCCAAGGCGGCAATGGCCGCCAAGGTCCGTACCTTCATCCTGATCTCCACCGACAAGGCGGTGCGGCCAACAAACATCATGGGGGCCAGCAAGCGGATGGCGGAGATGGTGTTGCAGGGGCTGGCGGAACACGAGATGGTGTTACAGGGGTTGATCGAACAGTATCAAACCACCTGTTTCAGCATCGTTCGGTTTGGAAACGTGCTTGGCTCTTCGGGCTCCGTGGTGCCGTTGTTCCGGGAGCAGATCCGAGCCAACGGGCCGGTAACTGTTACCCACAAACAGGTGATCCGTTATTTCATGACCATTCCGGAGGCGGCGCAGCTGGTGATTCAGGCTGGAGCCATGGGCAAGGGCGGAGACGTGTTCGTGCTTGATATGGGGGAGCCGGTGCGGATCTACGATCTGGCCCGCCGCATGATAGCCTTGAGTGGCTTGACGGTGCGCGACAGCAGCAATCCGGATGGCGATATCGAGATCGAGATCACCGGTCTGCGCCCGGGAGAGAAACTGTTCGAGGAGCTGCTGATTGGT
>DRMK01000010.1 GCA_011322575.1 Gammaproteobacteria bacterium | reverse complement strand
TTCAGCGGACATAAAACCCATCGCCCATCTCTACAAGACCCAGATTTACGCCCTTGCCAGACACTTGGGGCTTCCCGAGGAGATCTGCAGTACTACCCCCACTACCGACACTTACAGTTTGGCCCAGGGCCAGGATGAGTTCTATTACTCCCTTCCCTATGCAGAGATGGATCTGGCGTTGTGGGCACACAACCACGGGATCCCGGCAGCCGAACTGGCGGAGGCCATCGGAATCGACATCGAGCGGGCCGGGATGGTCTATGCCGATATCGAGGCCAAGCGTCGCGCCACCACCTATATGCACGCCAGTCCGCGTTTGCTGGAGCCGGTTAGCGAGATTCGGGCTGGCCAACGGGAGATAGCGTCATGATAGCCTCTCTAGCCATACAGCACAGCAAACGTCTTCTGTGGAGCGTAGCTCCAGGAGTCATGCGCTTCAAGGTGAGCCGCCGCACCCACTGGAAATGGTCTATCGGCATATTGGTGGGGGATTCGCCATTGCAGCTTAATGCCCCTCGGCAGGTAAAAAACCCGGTTCTGACCTGCGACGACATAAGCGACGTACATGCCGGATTCGTCGCCGATCCTTTCATGTTGCGCAGGGACGGGATCTGGTACATGTTTTTTGAGGTGTTGAACCTGAAGACAGAGATGGGGGAGATTGGACTGGCTACTAGCCGGGATGGGTTCAGCTGGGAATACCAAGGTATAGTCCTGGAAGGATCGCGACACCTCTCCTATCCCCATGTATTCCAGTTTGAGGGCGATTGCTACATGGTTCCCGAGAGTTGGAAGAGCGGGGCAGCCACCTTGTACCGCGCCGACCAGTTCCCGTGGCGCTGGAGCAGGGTGACCAATCTGCTGGAGGGGTATAGGTTTGCGGACAGCAGTATATTCCACCACCAGGGGCGGTGGTGGATGTTTAGTGAGACCAGTACTCCAGGCCACCACGGTATCCTGAAGCTGTTTGGTTCGGAGCGTCCGGATGGGCCTTGGGTAGAGCATCCGGCAAGCCCGGTGGTGGTCGGTGATATCTGCGCTTCGCGGCCAGCCGGGAGGGTCATAGAGCTGGATGGTCGCCTTATCCGCTTCAGCCAGGATCCCCCCCCCCGTTACGGTACCGCCGTACACGCCTTTGAGATTCTGGAACTCACTCCCGATGTATATCGGGAGCGTCCCTTGAGCAGGTCTCGCGTACTTGGGCCAGGGGAGGAATCATGGAACCGGGACGGCATGCACCATTTAGACGCCCATGTGCTGGATGATGGCAGCTGGATTGCCTGTGTAGACGGGTTCCGCTGGGTCTGAGCCCGATTCGCCCAATGGGTTATAGAGAGAGGATTGGGCGACAAATCCGTCGTCTGAGGGAAGAAGATCTTCCCGCCCTGCGCGATTTCTTGCATCGTGAGTACCGGGCCGGTGCTATTCACAGTGACGAGCGGCATCACCGCTGGCTGTTCGACGACAATCCGGACAACGGCGCGGAGGGTCCGCAGTACTGGATCTACCAGAAGGAGGGTACCATCCATGGCCAGCAGGCTGGTATCCCCTTTGCGCTGTTTGTCAACGGTGCGGCGCGGCGTGCCTCGTGGGCCATCAATCTGAAGGTGACTCCTGCCTACCAAATGCGGGGGATAGGGGGAGTGCTTAGTGAGATCTACCTTCGCGACAACGAGGTTACCGCTGCGGTCAACGTGACGGAGGCCGCCCGAAAGGCCTTCCTTCGGGCAGGGTGGGAGTTTCTCGGGAGGATCCCGAAATATGTGCGTCCTCTGCGCACGGCCGGTATCCGAGCCGGGCTGCCGGGCGCTTTACGCGGTCTCGCACCACTCTTCTATCCGCTGCTGCTGGTGGTTGATGGTTGGTGGTGGTCCTACCTGCGCTTGCATGGTTTCCGGATGGAACCGGTTGCTGCATTTGATCCTCGAATCGATCAGGTATGGAACGAGGCGAGCGATGCTTACCCTGTGGTGGGGCGCCGAGACTACACGCGCTTGCGCTGGAGATTCGATGCTGCTCCCGACCCCAGGCGCTATCACAGATTCTACCTGTTTCAGGGCGGGCGCCTTAGCGGATATGCCGTGTTGCGCTACAGCATACGTAACGGACGCCGGGTTGCGGTGGTGGTAGATTTTCTGTGTCCGCCACGCCTGCTGCGAGCCCTGTTTGCCCTCTGTCTCCAACAGGCCAGACATGCCGGAATGGATGACTTGCAGACCGTTATGTGCCACTGCCCTGGCCGTACCGGGACCCTGTTATCACTGGGATTTCTACAACGGGACTCCTCGGAGCACGAATTCCTGGTGCATTACGGGAAGGAAGAGGACGTAACCCGTCATCTGTTGGGCAACCGTCACAACTGGTTCGTCACCATGGCCGACTGTGATCTCGAATGGATGTTCCTGCGGGAGCATGAAACCGAGCCAGAGCAACAGGTTTAGTAACCCGGCGGCAACCTCAGGTGAGGTGTACTACCTGTACCAGCGGACAATTTCTTCCATGGTCTGTCTGGTCTTTTCCCTTCCTTCGCGGATTCTGAAACCAAACGTAACCATGCAGGAGACCCCGAAGCCGTCGGTGTCGATGCCCAAATCGGCGGCCATGATCTCCTCTATCCTGTCACGCTCAAACCCCTCGATTGGGCAGGAGTCGATTCCCAGCATGGCGGCGGTGGTCATCATATTGCCGAGCGCAATGTAGGTCTGCTTACATGCCCAATCAAACATGGCGCGTTCGCTCTCCAGCAGCTGGAAGTCCGTCTCCTGAAACTTCCTGCAGACGCTGATTTTCTTTTCAATCGCGGCGTCGGGGAGTTTTTGCACCTTGCGCATTAATCCCTTG
>DRMK01000009.1 GCA_011322575.1 Gammaproteobacteria bacterium | reverse complement strand
CCTCGCAGCGAATGGCCGTCGCCCTTTGCAAGAGGAGCAACGCCGCCATGGACGCTGACAGACCAACCCTTCGGGCGTCCCTGTGGTGTTCCGCCGCGGCGTTGCAGTGCTTGACAAGGGAACAACCATTGCCTGCGCACTGCGCCTTGCCGCGAAACACCACAGGGACGCTGAATCCTAATTTATTACCTTGAAAGAGTACTAGTAGTAGCTCCGCCGTCATCGAGCGGAATCCTCCCGGATCAGATGGGTCAAAGGGCAAATCAACGCTGCACGGCTTCACACTCGACATGGGGTGCCCGCCAGAGAACGGCCAGCTGAAGGGGGTTGTAAGGCATACCGGGTTTCGGGCCATCCCGCTGAGGGGCACGACGCGGCTTCAGGTTGCCTCCATTCAGAGGGGGCCAGCACCCTTCGATTACCGGACGTACAACGGGCAACCTGCATCGATCTGACGAAAACCGAAACAGATATTGCGTTCCGCCCCGATTACCATCAGAATCTGGCTTTTGGTTACCACCCTGAAACAAACATGCAGCAATTCATCACTTTTGCTATCAACCACTGGGAGCTGTTCCTGGCGCTTGCGGTTATATGTGCCTTGCTGGCCTACCATACCTTTGCCGGCTTCGGGGGAGCCAAATCGGTTTCTCCCCAAGAGGCCATCAGGGTGATCAATCAGCAACAGGGGGTGGTACTGGACGTGCGTGACCCTGGCGAGGTGAAAAGCGGCAAGATTCTCGACTCCGTGACCATCCCCCTCGCCGACCTGCCGCAGCAGTTGAACAAGCTGGAGAAGTACCGGGATCGGCCTGTCATCGCCGTCTGCCAATCCGGCGCCCGTTCTGCCAGGGCCTGCAACATACTGCGCAAGCATGGCTTCGATTCGGTCTACAACCTGCAGGGAGGCATATTGGCGTGGACCAATGCCGGGCTGCCGCTGAGCAAGAAGAAATAGTGGCTCTGCCTCACCTCAACAGCCGCTGCCCACACGATCAAGGGAAGATCCCGTCGCTATAATGCAGGCCCGCCCGCTGGAGCGGGCCAACTTGATGTGTGTCCCTCCTCTATTTCGGTACAATAGCATTCATCCAAAACAACACGGGACAGCGGCCATGACCGATAACGAACAGCAGCAGAGTGGCGCGGAGTTCACCATCCAGCGCATATACACCAAGGACATCTCCTTCGAAACCCCCAACTCCCCCGCCATCTTCAGGCAGCAGTGGCGCCCCCGGATAAACGTGGATCTGAACACCAACGGCACCGCGTTGGAAGATGGGGTGTATGAGGTGGTGCTCTCCCTGACAGTAACAGCCAAGCTGGAGGAGACCACTGCCTTTCTGGTGGAGGTGCAGCAGGCGGGAATATTCACCATCAAGGGTATCGAGGAGAAGGATCTGCCGGTAATGCTGGGCAGCTTCTGCCCCAATATCCTGTTTCCCTACGCCCGGGAAGCGATTTCCGACCTGGTAACAAAGGGGGGGTTCCCGCAGCTGCTGCTGGCCCCGGTCAACTTCGACGCCCTCTTTGCCCAGCACCAGGAGAAGAGCAAACAGCAACAGGCCACCCACTGAGGCAACTGCTGTCCGGCAGCTCCGGAGATGACACCACCCATGATCCATGCCCCCCTGGCGGTACTGGGCGCCGGCTCCTGGGGTACCGCCCTGGCAATCCAGCTGGCGCGCAGCGGGCGGCCCGTGCTGCTGTGGGGGCACGACGCCAACAAGATACAATCCATGCGGGATGGGCGGGAGAACCGACCCTACCTGGCAGGAGTCCGGCTGCCACCCAATCTCCATCCGGAAAGCGATCTGCCACAGGTGGTCAGCCATAGTGACGACATCCTGATCGTGGTGCCGAGCCATGCCTTCCGGCGTACGCTAACCGCCGTCGCCCCGTACCTGGCACCAACCACCCGTGTGGCCTGGGCGACCAAGGGACTGGAGGCGGGGAGTCACAAGCTGCTGGGCGAAGTAGCGCGGGAAACGGTGGGGGAACAACGCGCGCTGGCGGTGATCTCAGGTCCCACCTTTGCCCGCGAGGTGGCGCTCGGCCTGCCCACCGCGGTTACCATAGCCGCCAACGACGAACGGTTCGCCAACCATCTGGCGGACAGCCTGCACAGCGAGCGGTTCCGCCCCTATACCAGCCACGACATGATCGGGGTAAGCATCGGGGGCGCGGTGAAGAATGTTCTGGCCATAGCGGCCGGAATAGCGGACGGGCTGGGGTTTGGCGCCAACACCCGCGCCGCCCTGGTGACGCGCGGCCTTGCCGAGATGATGCGCCTAAGCAACGCCCTGGGAGGCAAACGGGAGACACTGATGGGGCTGGCGGGCCTGGGAGACCTGCTGCTCACCTGCACCGACGACCAGTCCCGCAACCGGCGCTTCGGCCTCGATCTTGGGCGCGGGGAAACCATTGAAATGGCCCGCGCCAGGATCGATCAGGTGATCGAGGGTATAGATACTGCGAAAGAGATCCACGCCCTGGCGCAACGGCATGGGGTAGAGATGCCCATTACCGAGCAGGTGTACCGGGTTCTCCACGAAAACCAGACACCCGCGAAAGCCGTGGAGTCGCTGCTGGCGCGGGAGCAGAAGAGCGAAACGTGGTGAACCCGGGCCGTTACTGACCAGGCAAATCAATAGCGAAGGCAAGTAACCGCTGCGCGGCGCATCCCTGACAGGTACCCACGCCGTCCGGAGGAAGAACCTCCCTCAGGAACCGCCCTTCTCCCCCTTTTTCTCGCGCAGGATGGGAACCAGCACATCCGCCAGCTCCTTGGGCTT
>DRMK01000008.1 GCA_011322575.1 Gammaproteobacteria bacterium | reverse complement strand
CATCTCCATGCAGGTGATTATGTCGAACCGTTCCGGCATCTCCTCTGCCAGCTTCTCGGCAGTGGCCTGGCGGTAGTCCACCTGGACGCCCGATTCCAGCTGGTGCAGCCGGGCTACGGAAAGGGATGCCTCCGCCATGTCGATGCCGGTAACCTCGGCACCGCGTAGCGCCATGCTTTCGGACAGGATGCCGCCGCCGCAGCCGATGTCCACCACCTGCTTGCCCTCCAGATCGGCGATGCCATCGATATATTCGAGGCGCAGGGGGTTGATCTCGTGCAGGGGTTTGAATTCGCTCTCCCGATCCCACCAGCGGGAGGCCAGCTCGGAAAACTTGGCGATCTCGCCGCCATCCACGTTGCGCGGTTCGGTTAGTGTGTCGTTCATGATATTTCCCTCTATGCGTCGATACGGATCCTTCCTTGCCACTGTGCTGCCCTGTTGAGTATAGCCTGTTCGTCCAGGGTTGTGAGAGCCCGCTCCTTGAGCAGATGTCTGCCCGCTATCCATACGTCGCTTACCTGCTCCCTGCCGGCGGCATAGACCAGCTGGGAGAGGGGGTGGTAGATGGGTCGGGTCTCGATATTTCCCAGATCGATCGCCACCATATCGGCCTCCTTGCCCGGCTCCAGGCTGCCGATTTTATCATCGAGCCCCAAGGCCCGGGCGCCGCCCAGGGTGGCCATGCGCAGCGCGGTAGCGGCGGGCACCGCCCCTGGCCTACCAGCAACCGCTTTGGCCAGCAGGGCGGCGCTGCGCATCTCGCCCAGCATGTCCAGATCGTTGTTGCTGGCCGCGCCGTCGGTTCCCAGGGCGACGTTGATCCCTGCCTCCAGCAACTGCTGGAGGGGGCAGAAGCCGCTGGCCAGCTTGAGGTTGGATTCAGGGCAGTGGACCACATGGCCGCCGCAGGTGGCGAACCGCTCGATTTCATGCTCCTCCAGCCGGGTCATGTGGACTGCCATCAGGCGTGGTGAGAGCAGCTCCAGATCATCCAGACGCTGCATGGGACGCCGACCGTCCATCTTCAACGCTTCTGTTACCTCGCTTTCGGTCTCGTGGAGATGGATGTGAATGGGGAGGTCCAGCTCCTCCGCATAGGTGCGAATCCGCTCCAGGGGTGCGTCGGATACGGTATAGGGGGCGTGAGGGGCGAAGGCGCAACGGATCAACGGGTTGGCGCGGAACTGGTCGTGCACCTCGATCCCCTTGTGGAGATATTCGTCCGCGTTGGCCGCCCATGCGGTGGGAAGGTCGATGACTATCAGTCCGATCACGGCGCGCATCCCGGCACTGCTGGCGACATGGCCGGTGACATCCGGGAAGAAGTACATGTCGTTGAAGCAGGTGGTGCCGCTGCGCAGCATCTCGGCTATGGCCAGCTGTGTGCCATCGCGCACGAACTCGGTGCTTACCCATCTCCCTTCGGCCGGCCAGATGTGCTCGTTGAGCCACTCCATCAGCGGCAGGTCGTCGGCCAGGCCGCGCAGCAGGGACATGGCGGCATGGGTGTGGGTATTCACCAGCCCGGGGATCAGGACATGTTCCGACAGGTGGTGGCAGCTCTCCGCCCGGTAGCGTGTCTCCGCCTCCGCGGAGGGCAGGATCTCCAGGATCCGGCCATCCTGGATGGCGATTGCGTGCCCCTCGTGGACCGTGTCGGCGGGCTCCACCGGGATCACCCAGCGGGCGTGGATCAGGGTGTCGATGGTCTGCATCATCTATCCAGCGGTCATGGTGGTGAACCGGTAGGCGGGGACAGAAAAATGAAGCTTTTGTATCATGCCATTCTCCGTCGCTGGGCGGTCAACCGCTCAATCTCCCGAAGATGCGAAAACCGGCCAGATAGGTGCCGGCGGCGGAGCCCAGGCTGCTCAACGTAAATATCAAAAAGATGCGTGCCACACGATTGTGCCACCACCCCTTCAGGTGGGAAATCTCCTTGCGCAACCGGCTGAAGTCTTCCACCGTGGGCTTGCGCAGCCAGGCCTCGATGGCGGCGGTCACCATGCCGGCCCCCACGGTGGGATTCAACGAAGTGAGTGGTGCCGCCAGAAAGGCGCCGATGACGGTGAGCGGGTGGGCCATGGCGATGGCCGCGCCCAGCGCCGCCAGGCCACCGTTGATCAATACCCAGTCGGCCACCATCTGCCAGCCGAGCTCCGGACTCCGCATGAATCCGATGGTGAAACCGGCCAGGATGAGGGCGACGATCAGCCACGGAATGAGGCGCGGCCAGGGACTGGGAGGCGGCAGACGATCCAGCTCTCGAATCACTTCACCGGGTTCACCGGGGAGTTCCCGCAGGTAGCGCTGGATCCCTTGCAGATGGCCCGCCCCCACCACGGCGAGGATATGCCGGTGGTCGGTGCGCTCCAGCTCTTCCAGCAGGCGGGCCGCCATGTAGCGATCCCGCTCGTCGATGAGTGGTTCGAAGAGATCCCGTTCCTGGTCGGCGAACTGGGCGAAGGTGGTTTCCAGGATGTCTCCCTCCTTGAGT
>DRMK01000007.1 GCA_011322575.1 Gammaproteobacteria bacterium | reverse complement strand
TGTCCGAGGCCATGTCGGCCAGTACGGCGTGGATGGACTCCAGCTGATCGGGGGTCTCCTCGAAGGGGAAGGCCGCGGCAAAGGCGGCGTACTGATCATCCACGGGGTAGGCGTGCCCCTGGCGCGCCTCGCGCCGGGCGTAGATCTCCAGCAGTTCGGCGGCCACGTCGCGGACCTTTTCGCCGGCCTTGCGCTTGGCTCGCTCCCACTGGCCGCTGCCCAGCTTGTGCAGCGGGGCGTTCTCCGGGGCGGCGCCGCTGTAGCGGCTGATAAGGTGCAGGGAGGAGACCGGTACATAGAGCTTGTCTCCCCCGGCATACTCCAGCGCGAGAAACTCCGCCTCGCTGCCTCCCACGGTCAGCTTCTGCAGGCCGAGAAAGCGTCCGATGCCGTGCTCCTCGTGCACCACCGGCGCCCCCTCCTGCAGCTCGGCCAGATCGCGGATGATGGCCTCCGTCTCCCGGTGGCGGGTGCGGCGCCGGCTGCGCTGGATGGCGTGGGCGCCGAACAGTTGCGCTTCGGTTACCACCGCTACCGCGGGCCGCTCCAGCACCAGCCCCTGCTCCAGCGGGGCGACGGTGATCCCCACCGGTGCCTCCCCTTCCAGGAACGCCTGCCATCCGTCATAGAGGGTTGGGTGGATATCGTCCCCCTTGAGCAGCTCCAGCAGCGCCTCGCGGCGGCCGGTGCTCTCGGCGGCCAGCAGCACCCGCCCCGGGAACTCCCGCAGCCAGCGGCGCAGCGCCTCGCTGCCGCGGCCGGCGGGGCCCTTCAGGTTGAGCTCCGGCGGAGCGCAGGTGGCGTAGTCTATCCCCTTGCCGGTGCCCTTGAAGCGGTGCAGACGCACCTGGCCGAATCTCCCTGCGGCCCCCAGCAGCTCGTCGCTGCGCAGGAACAGGTCAGCCGGTGGCAGCAGTGGCCGCTCCGGGTCGTGACGGCGGCTCTCGTAGCGCTGTTGCGCCTCCTCCCGGAAACGCTCGGCCGCCTCCTGGACCCCCTCGGCGAGGAACAGCAGGCTGTTTGCGGGCAGGTAGTCGAACAGGGTGGCGGTCTGTTCGAAGAACAGGGGCAGGTAATACTCGATGCCGGGCGGGGCCAGGCCGTCGCTGACCGACTGGTAGATGACGCTGCGGCCCAGCTCCCCCTCCAGCCGATCCCGGTAGGCCTGGCGGAACCGCTTGATCGCCTCGGGGGTGAGGGGGAACTCCCGGGCCGGCAGCAGACGCGCGCGCTCTACCTTCTGCTGGGTGCGCTGGTTCTCCGGGTTGAAGGTGCGGATGCTCTCGATCTCGTCATCGAACAGGTCGATGCGGAACGGTCGCTCGCTGCCCATGGGGAACAGATCCAGCAGGCTGCCGCGCACGGCAAACTCGCCCGGCTCCATCACCTGGGAGACGCACTGGTAGCCGCTGTTCTCCAGACGGCGGCGGAACGCCTCCAGGTCCAGCCGCTGGCCAACCTCCAGCAGCAGGGCGTTGGCCTCCAGGTAGGTGCGGGGCGGGAGGCGGTGCATCAGGGTGGGGGCGGAGACCACCAGGATCCCCCGCTCCAGGGCCGGCAGGCGGTAGAGGGTGGCGAGGCGCTGGGAGATTATCTCCTGGTGGGGAGAGAATATGTCGTAGGGCAGCGTCTCCCAGTCGGGAAAAGCCAGTAAGGGCAGGGTTTCCCCGCCGTCCGTGGCGAAGAATCGCAGCTCCTGTTCCAGGCGCAGGGTGGCGGTAGTATCGGGAGCCACGACCACGGCTGGTGCGTGGTGGGCGCGGGCCGCTGCCTGGATTGCCAGGCCAAAGCTGCTGCCGTAGAGCCGGCCCCAGTCGAGGCGTACCCCGGGCCGTTCCGGCAGACGGGGATGGAGCGGTGAAAGGTACCTGGTCTGTGCCATGTTCGAAATGCGTGCAAAAGATCCATTTTAACCCGATTGTTCCAGCCGGGAATGTGATGATTGCGCGCAGGTGCGGATTTGCGATTGGGTAGATGGCGCGACCATTTGATGATTGAGCAAAGATCGCAACGGTGACGGGACCGGTGCAAGGGGGCTTTCCGCAGCTCCTGGTGTATGTATTCTTGCGGCCAATAACCTGTTGATCTAGGATGAAAGGCCGTCACGGTGACACTTCGATGTCTTGTTGCAGGCGTACATCCGGCAGATGAGGCGGATATGGTGGAGCGGAAACGTGGGTGAGCTAAGCAGATTGCCGGGGATCGGTCCCAAATCCGAACGTCAGCTCAACGGTATCGGGATCAGAACGAGGGATGACCTGGAAAGAGTCGGGCCTGTAAAAGCGTTCCTTCGGCTGCAGCGTGAGGGTGCCGGGCCAAGCCTGAACTTTCTCTATGCGATGGTGGGTGCGCTGGAAAACAGGCACTGGTCGGAGATTGCGCGTTCGGAGAGGGAGCGCCTGCTGGCGGAGCTGGAGGGAGTGGGGAAGCTGGAGAAGGTATTGGGCAGGGGGTGAGAGGGCGCGGGTTCATGTCCGGCTTTTGATCCCGGGCGGGGCAAATCGCCACTGTGGGGCATCGCGCCCGCCAGGAGTGGTTTGCCGCTCTGCGCGTCGGAGTACTCTTTCAAGGTAATAAAGCAAACAAAGAACGACAATGGCATCGGGATTCTTTGCACTGTTCGATGATATTGCGCTGCTGCTGGATGACATCGCCACGATGGGCAAGGTGGCCTCGAAAAAGACGGCGGGGATCCTGGCCGATGATCTGGCTGTCAATGCGGAAAAGGCGTCCGGCTTTGCTGCATCGAGGGAGATTCCGGTTCTTTGGGCCATTGCCAAGGGTTCCCTGCTTAACAAGATCATTATCCTGCCGTTCATATTTCTGCTGAGCGCCTATGCCAGCTGGCTGATCGTGCCCATACTGATGGTTGGGGGTCTCTATCTGGCTTATGAAGGGGTTGAGAAGATCTACGAATATCTCGTTCCCCACGAGCGGGACGAAGAGAGAAAAAGCGTCGAGCCGGCTTTGTCCCGGAAGGAGATTCTGGAGCGCGAGAAGGCGAAGATCAAGTCTGCCATCATCACCGATTTCATTCTGTCCCTGGAGATCGTAATCATTGCCCTGGAGACGGTTCTTCACAAGCCGCTTGCCGTTCAGGTGGTGGTGGTTTCGGCAGTTGCCCTGCTGGCCACGGTGGGGATCTACGGCATCGTTGCACTGATCGTCAGGATGGACGATTTCGGATACAGGCTGCTGCAGATCGACGGCAGCCCCGGAAAGATCGCCGAACTCATGGGCAGGGGTTTGATAAGCGCCCTGCCCAGGGTGATCCGGCTTCTGTCGGTGGTAGGGACGCTGGCCATGCTTCTGGTGGCGGGCGGGATCTATCTCCACAACGTCGAGCGTCTGGAGCAGCTTTTTCACCCGTTGCCGTCCGTGCTGGCCAGCCTGATTGTAGGGCTGGTGGCGGGTGCCGTGGCGTTTTTCCCCGCAAGGCTGTTGACTAGACCTCATGATTGAACTTGCAAGTTAGAACATATCAGTACTCCGTCAAGGTTATAACTTAGGATGCAGCCGGCCAGAATAATTTACCGGTTCGTCATGCGGGAGAGGATCGCGCTGATCTCCTCTCGCCAGCGGTCGAATATGGCGCTGTCTCCCGCTCCGTCGAGAAACTCCCGGTAGGTGGATGGATCCACCGTGACCAGCAGGGTGCTGTCCCCTTCGGAGAAAACGGCGATCCGCAGGGGGAGATAGGGAACCAGCTGCGGATAGTTGCGGGAAAGCTCATCCAGTTCCTCGGCCTTGCCGAAGAATACGGCGCGATAGTCGCTGCTGGTGTAACCCATTCCCAGCAGCCCGATGTTGACCATATCCACGCGCGCCACGTCGTAGCCCTCTTCCCTGATGGATCGCTTCAGGTTTTCCAGCGCGGATGCCAGCGGTTGATGAGTGCGAACGATGAGCAGGTTGTCCGCCCACACCGGAAGTGCCATCAGGATCAGAAGGAGGAAGAGGGCCGCTCTTCCCGGATGGCATCGGGCCGGGCTCATTCCGAAACCTCCCCGAGGATGGCTGAATAGAGCTCATGCATCTCCCTGGATGTATGCTCCAGATTGGCGTTGTTGAACAGGTTGCGGAAGCGCAGTGGATTGACGGCGCTGACCACCACTTTCCCGTCGTTCTGCTCCATGATGGTGACGCGGTTGGGGAGAAACAGGCCCATGCGCGGATCGATCGTTAGCAGGGTGTTTATGTGCCGGATGTTGCCGAAGTATATGACCAAGTGCTTACGTCCCCCCGCTCTGCCGGTGCTCAGCCCGTCATCCAGGGGGTGTTCCCGTATGATGCGTTGATGGCGCGCAGATATGGCCTGCTTGATCCTTTCCACCGTTTCCGCGAACGGCAGGGGCGAGGTGGTGATCAGCGCGGGTTCCGCGGCTGCCCCGGAATTTCCCCCGCCGTTTTCGAGCCCTTTTTCGAAGCTGCGTATGTAGCTGCCCACATCATCAACGTCCTGGATGCTAAGCCCCATTTTGGCGGCGGGCTGCATGGGAGTGCCGCGCCTCCCCTTGAGCAGGGTGGTCCGGATGATGCGATCCGATGCCGCGGCGAGGAAGCCGGCGTTGTTCAGGCCCGGAGCGACCACAGGCTGATCATGCAGCCGGGTAAAGTTCACCCCCGTGCCGGTGCCACCCTTGCCCAGAGGCCCGTGACAGCGGGCGCAGTGCCTGGCGAAGATGTCGCGCCCCCTCCGTGGATCCCCAGGCGTACCTTTCGCTGCGAGCTTCGGCTCACCGGCCGCCCAGTTGCGGATATGTCTCACGATGGCCCGCGTCTGCTGGTCGCTGAGGTGTTGGAAGGAGGGCATGATTCGTCCGGGGCGGCCGTGGCGGATGGTCAGGAACAGATATTCGTCCGTGACGCTGGAGAGAAAATCCGGGAGCGAAAGGGGAACCCCGATTCCACCATCACCCCTGTCGCCATGGCAGGCGGCGCAGTTTATGGCATACAGCCTGGCGCCGTCAGGCTCTCCAAACGCGCTGCTTCCCCAGGCGATGGAGAGGAAAACCACCATGGAAATGGTCCTTCCGAAGCGTGTTTTCATGGTTTGCTCCCGGGTTCCATATTCCTTATAGCATATTTTTGTGACGTCATTTGTAAATTGGCTTTTTGCATTCCTGTCGCAGGGTTGCAACCAGCGACTGAATCTGCGTCCCGATGATGGATGTCGTTATGTATAATGCCCATCTGACGGCCAAAACATGGTTTCCTGGCGCATATCCGGGTGCGTTTTACGGCGGATGACCAATTTGGCGCCAGGGGGCGGATTCGCGCTGTTGCGGAAGGAAGGCTTCGACGGGCGGATACCGCGCGCCGGTGCGGTGAGTGCAGCAATGGAGTGGCGATGAATTTCAGCGGGCGTTTGAGCATCCGGTCCAAGCTAGTGATTCTGCTGTTGCTGGCCAGTTTCGTCAGTATTGCGGTGGTGGGCTATCAGGGGTACCGCTCCGCCAGGGACGCCCTGAATGAGGCCATCTACAATGAGCTTACCACCCTGCGGGCGGCGAAGACCCAGCAGGTGCAGGCCTACTTTTCCGATATTCACGATCAGGTTCTCGCGTTTGCCGAGAACCGTACCATCATCGAGGCGCTGAACGAGTTTCGTACCGCCTACCACCTGGCGGAGCGGGAGTCCGTCTCCGATTCCCAGAGAGAGCGGCTGGCTGAGTACTACCGCAGGGAGTTCATTCCGCGGCTGCGCGACCGGATGGGGGGTGAGCCGGAGGCGAAACACTATCTTCCGGACGACACCGCCGCAGTATGGCTTCAGTACCACTATATCGCCGCCAATCCCAACGATGTGGGCAAGAAGGACGAGCTGATCCGGGCCGCGGGAGACGAGGGGTATTATGCACAGGTACACGAGCGCTATCACGAAAGCCTGCGCAGCCTGATCAAGAAGTTCGGTTATTACGATCTCTTTCTGATCGATCCGGAAAGCGGCCATATCATCTATTCAGTGTTCAAGGAGACCGACTTCGCGACCAGCCTGTTGAAGGGGCCGTATGCCTCCAGCAACTTTGCCCAACTGGTCAAGGAGGTGATGCGCACCAGGGAGCGGGGCCGGGTCAGGTTCCAGGATTATGACGTCTATCTCCCTTCCTACGGGGCGCCGGCGGCCTTCGTCGCGGTAACCGTGTTTGATGGCAGGGAGATCGCGGGCATTCTCGCCCTGCAGGTGCCCAGTGATGAGCTGAATAATGTCATGACCAGCAATCGCGAGTGGGAGAGCAGCGGCATGGGCGAAACGGGGGAGGTGTACCTGGTGGGGCGCAACCACCTGATGCGCTCCGACTCCCGCTTCCTCATCCAGGACCGGGAGCGTTACCTGCGGATGCTGCGCGACATCGGCATGCCTTCCGACGAGATCCAGCGTATCGAGAAGAATGACACCACTATCCTGTTTCAGCCGGTATATGGCGAGACGGTGGATCTGGCTCTGAGCGGCAAGACGGGAACCCAGGAGGTGGTGGATTACCGCGGCGTCCCGGTGATGAGCGCCTACGCGCCGCTGCGGGTACACGGCATGGACTGGGTGATCCTCTCCGAGATGGACATCGCGGAGGTCAACCGGCCGATCGACCGCTTCCGGCGTCACGTGATGGTTTCCGCCACCATTTTGGGGGTGGTGATAACCCTGCTGGCGCTGCTGCTGGCGAGCTATATCACGCGGCCCATTCATGCCCTGGTGGCGGGTATGCGCCGTGTCGGGGCGGGCGAGT
>DRMK01000006.1 GCA_011322575.1 Gammaproteobacteria bacterium | reverse complement strand
TGGCACCGAGCCACCCTTTCCAGTCTCCTGCCTGCCAGCAAGCAGCTGGCTGCCTGAAATCAATGCAGCCCGGCGACGAACTCCGCAACCGCCTTGATCTCGTCTGCGGTCATCCTGCCGGCAACCATACGCATCATCTTGTTGGTATCGTTGCTGCGGGCCCCTGACTTGAAATCGTTCAGGGCCTTGACCACATAGGCCACCTGCTGACCGGCGATCCTCGGGAACTTGGCGGCTGGATTCCCCGCCCCGGCAGGGCCGTGACACGCGGCACAGGCCGCCACGCCACTGTCGGGATTGCCACCCCGGTAGATCTTCTCCCCCAGGGTGGCCAGCTCAGGATTCCCTTTACCGGCACTCGTATTCTGGCTGGCAAAATAGGCCGCCAGATCTTCCATGTCCTGCTCGCTCAGCGGCGCAGCCATGGGAGCCATGGTTGCGTCGGTGCGCGCCCCGGACTTGAAATCCGCCAGCTGCTTGACCAGATACGCAGGGTGCTGCCCGGCCAGCTTGGGGAAGTTTGGCACCAGGCTGTTGCCATCAGCCCCGTGGCAGGCGCCGCACGCCGCCGCTTTCCCCTTTCCGGACTCGGCGTTGCCGGCGCCGTGCGCACCGCCCACCAGCCCCGCTGCGATCAATACCGTGATAGCCAGCTTCTTCATGGATGATGAATTCCCGAGTTAAAGGTTATCTGGAAAATTGAGCCTGAACGAGTTATTTCGACTTGCCAACCAGGTAATCAACGGCGCTCATGACCGCCTCGTCGCTCAGATCCGTGCGTCCACCCTTGGGAGGCATGGCGCCAGCGTCACCGGTAAAGCCTTCTATGGCATGCTTGTGGAGCGTATCCATGCCCTTGGCGATGCGCGGTTCCCAGGCAGCCTTGTCACCAATCTTGGGGGCACCCGCCACACCGGCATCATGACATGCAAAGCATACCTGCTTGTAGATCTCTTCCCCCTTGGCGGCGTCCGCAGCATGGGCAGCGCCGAAGCCAAACATAGCAACACCAGCAAAAGCGATCACTGTCTTCTTCATATTCAGTCCTCTTCAAGATGAACGCGCCACCTCACACATCAGCGAACGGTGGAGCTCTATCAAACACCCTGTCGGTAGCCAGGGCGCGACTTCCCAGCATCTTACGTCTGCATCGTTGGAAACAGCGCAAACGCTGGCCATAATAGCGCACATCGATTTTCCGTGTCAAATTGACGCACGTCAAAACAATGTGCAGTTCTGTTGACCACGGGAACTCCCGAATGTTCCCCTCGGGAGGGCGAAAGTTCTCCCTGAAAACCGGCTAATCCCCTGGGGCGCGGACCGGGACGGGCCTCCGCTCCAAGCTGTCAGGGAATATCCGCGCACCACCCAGATCCAGGATAAATCTCTTGCCAAACCGTATGTTACATCATTCGAGGCATTGCCTACCGGTCCGATCCGGAACCGCTTTCCGGTCCTGCAACAGCGAGATGCCCGGCGTTGCAAAGGCGGGATGCCTGCGCACCATGCTGTTGCGCGCCCTGGCCGCCCCGCTACCAAACCCTCGGCCGGCCGTATTGACATATTGCCGACAAGACTACATACTGGATAATTTAAGCAATATATCGTTGATAAATCAGGAGTAACATGGCCAATTCACCACAAGCCAGAAAGCGCGCCCGCCAGGCGGAGAAGCGCCGCAGACACAATGCCAGCATGCGCTCGAGAATGCGAACCTACATCAAGAAGGTGTTCTCCGCAGTTGAATCGGGAAACCGGGACGATGCCGAGGCAGCATACCGGGCCGCCGTGCCGGTGATCGACAAGATGGCCGGGAAGGGGCTGATCCACAGAAACAAGGCCGCGCGCCACAAGAGCCGCCTCAACGCCCATATCCGGGCAATGTGATCCCTGCCGCCGGGAAGGACCGTCCGCACCCTTTCCGGGTGCGGCCATGCGGCTTCTTTCTGCCGCCTCTTTTCAGGGTGACAGCCAGAACCACCACACTATCGCCGCGATAAGCAGCAATCCCCCCAGATTCACCAGCAGCGCGTTCATGTCCGCCCCTGTGGCCGAAACGAGCGCAGCCGGTTGGCGTTGCTCACTACGGTGACCGATGACAGCGCCATCGCACCACCCGCAATCATGGGGTTGAGCAGCATTCCGGTTACGGGATAGAGCGCCCCCGCCGCGACCGGGATGCCTATGCTGTTGTAGATGAAAGCGCCCACCAGGTTCTGTCTTATGTTGCGCACCGTGGCGGTGGATATGGCGATGGCGTCGGCCACGCCGTGCAGGGAGCCGCGCATCAGGGTGATGTCGGCGCTTTCGATGGCCACGTCGGTACCGGTGCCGATGGCAAAACCCACATCGGCGCGCGCCAGGGCCGGGGCATCGTTGATGCCGTCCCCCACCATTCCCACGATCTCCCCGGCCGCCTGCAGCTCGGCCACCTTCTCCCCCTTTTCGCCGGGCAGGACCTCGGCGAGCACCGTCTCCACCCCCACCTGCCGGGCGACCGCCGCGGCTGTCGTCCGGCTGTCTCCGCTCAGGAGCACCACGGAGATCCCCAGACGCTGCAGACGCTCAATGGCCTGGCGGGAGTCGGCCCTGACGGGATCCGCTACGCTCACCAGCCCGGCCAAGCTCCCGTCCACCGCCAGGTAGACAGGGGTCTCCGCCTGTGCCGCGAGCCGCGCCGCCTCCTGCTCCAGCGCACCGGGATCGATGCCGTTGTCCTGCATGAACCTGCGGTTACCGAGCAGAATCGCCTTACCCTCCACCCCGCCCCGCACGCCATGACCCGCCACCGCCTCGAAACCACTTGCCGGAGGAAGCTCCAGGCCCCGTTCCCGGGCGGCGTCGAGGATCGCCTGGGCCAGGGGGTGCTCCGAACCGGACTCCAGCGCGGCCGCCGTGCGCAGCAGCTCCAGTTCGTCCCGCTCCCCCAGCGGAAGCAGGGCGGTCACCGCGGGCCTGCCCTCGGTAACGGTGCCGGTCTTGTCCAGTACCACGGTGGTAACCCTGCCCGCCAGCTGCAAGGCGTCTCCGTTGCGGATCAGCACGCCATGCTCCGCCGCCTTGCCCACCCCCACCATGATGGACATGGGGGTGGCCAGCCCCAGGGCGCAGGGACAGGCGATGATCAACACCGTCATGGTGGTGACCAGGGCGAATCCCGCCCACGGTTCGGGGCCGAAGTTGAACCAGGCCAGGAAGGTGA
>DRMK01000005.1 GCA_011322575.1 Gammaproteobacteria bacterium | reverse complement strand
TGAAATCCCCCCGATTCGATTCTGGTGCAATTTATGATGAACAGGATTCGCTTGGGGTCTCGATGAACGTGGCGACCGCCGAGCGCCCTCATGGGTTTCGTATCGGGAGGGGGCAAGAGAAACTTTAAATGGAACTACCCGGCTTGTCCCTGAAAATTCGCAACTCGCCGAGTAGTTATCTTTTTGATCCGGGAGGGGGAAGTTGGTACTCCCAAGGGGACTCGAACCCCTGTTTTCGCCGTGAGAGGGCGACGTCCTAGACCGCTAGACGATGGGAGCAGTTTTTTTACGAGCTTGATTTGAGTGTGATATTATACCGAAATGCTCTCCTGGCTCAAGCGATTTTGGGAAGTACGGACACGAGACCCTCAGCCAGCATCTGTTCCGGTCATCATCCCCCGCTCCGAACATCCCGTTTCCCGCAAACAGATCAGCGCCAACGCTGTGAAGGTGATGTATCGCCTGAAAGATGCCGGTTATGAAGCCTATCTGGTGGGGGGCGGGGTGCGTGATCTGCTGCTGGGGAGAGAGCCCAAGGATTTCGACGTGGCCACCAATGCCACCCCGGAGCGGGTGAGGGAGTTGTTCCGCAACTGCCGCCTCATTGGCCGCCGTTTCCGCCTGGCCCACGTCTACTTCCGCGGCGAGATCATCGAGGTAGCCACCTTCCGTGGACATCATGGAGAGGGAGGCAATGGGGAGAGCGAGACCCGCAACGGCATGGTGGTGCGCGACAACGTCTATGGCACCCTGGAAGAGGATGCCGTGCGCCGTGATTTCACCGTCAACGCCCTCTACTACAATATCCAGGATTACTCCATCGTCGATTACACCGGGGGGCTGGAGGACCTCCACAACGGGGTCTTGCGGCTGATTGGGGATCCGAGGCAGCGCTACCGGGAGGACCCGGTGCGCATGTTGCGCGCAGTGCGATTCGCCGCCAAGCTGGGTTTCCGGCTGGAAAAGGAGACGGAGGCTGCCCTGATAGAGCTCGGCGAGTTGCTTACCGGGGTTCCTCCGGCGCGGCTGTTCGACGAGATGCTGAAGATGTTTCTCGGTGGACAGGCGGTTGCCACCTTCGAGCTGATGCGCCACTACAACCAGTTCGGCATCCTGTTTCCGCAGACCGAAAAGGCCTTGGAGCGGGAGGAACAGGGGTTCCCGATCACTTTTTTGCTGCATGCCATGGAGAACACCGATCGGCGCATCGCGGAACAGAAGCCGGTGACTCCGGCATTCCTCTACGCCGCCCTGCTCTGGGAGCCGGTGCGTCAGCTGGCCAGGGAGCTGGAGGCGGAGGGGATGTCCCGCATCCAGTCCCTGCAGGTGGCCGGGGATCGGGTGTTGGAGCGGCAGCGCCGGATCATCTCCATTCCACGCCGGTTCACCCTGCAGATGCGGGAGATCTGGGCGGCACAGGAGCGCCTGACCCAACGTACCGGCAAACGGGCTTACCGCATCTTGAGCCACCCCCGCTTTCGCGCCAGCTATGATTTCTTGTTGCTGCGAGCGCAAAGTGGGGAGGTGGAGCCGGAGCTGGGCGAATGGTGGACCCGATTCCAGGGCGCGGATGAGCAGCAGCGCCAGGAGATGCTGGCGAAACTCAAAGGGAGCCGGCAGCAGCGTAGCGGGTCGCGGCGGCGGCGTCCCAGGAAACGCCAGGCGGCACGTCCCAACCCCACCACCCCATGACCTCCCCTGTCAGGGCCTACATCGGCCTCGGCAGCAACCTCCGTTCTCCTGTACGGCAGATCCGGCAGGCCCTGCGGGCATTGCAAGAGATTCGCCAGACGGTCCTTGTCTCCAGCTCCGGGCTCTACCGCAGCAAGCCGCTGGGTGGGATCCGCCAGCCGGATTTCATCAACGCGGTCGCGGCGCTGGACACCCGGCTCGGTCCCCATGAGCTGCTCTCCGAGCTGCAATCCATCGAGTGCCGGCATGGGCGAGTGAGAGGGAGAGAGCGCTGGGGACCCCGCACTCTGGATCTGGATCTGCTCCTGTACGGAAACGAGCGTATCACCACGGAACGGTTGACGGTCCCTCACCCCGGCCTCTTGGAGCGTGGTTTCGTACTTCACCCCTTGATGGAGATCGCACCGCTGCTGCGATTGCCCGACGGAAGTCGTCTGTCCGACCGGGCAGCAGAGGTGGCCAATGAACTGCAGAGGGTGGATTCCTCCACGGAAGGGTAAGGGATATACTATGCCGAATCTTGGGGGAGCACCCGAACCGTTCACATCATCCCGATAACAGAAATCCATGGACAATCCGCACCGTTTCATCGTCGTAGAAGGCCCCATCGGAGTGGGCAAGACCAGCCTGGCCAGACGGTTGGCCGAGAGCTTCGGTTGCGAGCTGCTGCTGGAAGGGGCCGAGGAGAACCCCTTTCTGGAGCGGTTCTATCAGGACCCGCGCAGCGCCGCGCTCTCCACTCAGCTCTATTTCCTTATGCAGCGCTCACGCCAGATGCAGGAGCTGCGGCAGGCGGAACTGTTCAGTCCGGTGCGGGTGGCGGACTATCTGATGGAGAAGGATCGGCTGTTTGCAGAGGCCACCCTGGATGAGGAAGAGCTGAAACTGTATGAGCAGATCCATGGCCACATCCTGGCCGAGACCCCGGCGCCGGACCTGGTGATCTACCTGCAGGCGCCGGCGGAGGTGCTGATGAGACGTATCACCCAGCGGGGGCGTCCCTACGAGCGCCATATCGACATGACCTACCTGCGGCGGCTTTCAGAGGCCTACACCCGGCTGTTTCACAACTATGCCGCTGCTCCGGTGCTGATCGTCAATGCGGCGGAGATCGATCTGGTGAACAGTGAACGGGATTTCCGGCAGTTGCTGACGCAGGTCTGCGAAACCCGTAGCGGCAGACACTATTTCAATCCCCTGCCGCTGGAGCTGCAGGGAAGCGCATGAAGCGGATCACCCTCACCACCTTGCAGGAGATGAAGAAGAGGGGGGAGAAGTTCGCCTGTCTGACCGCCTACGACAGCAGCTTCGCAGCGCTGCTCGATGCTGCGGGGGTGGAGGTCCTGCTGGTAGGGGATTCTCTCGGAATGGTGATTCAGGGGCAGGAGAGCACCCTGCCGGTGACCATTGACGAGATGATCTACCATACCCGCTGCGTGGCCCGGGGCTGCCGACGGGCGCTGTTGATGGCCGACATGCCGTTCCTCTCCGACGCGGATCCGCGGCAGGCCGTTTCTAACGCCGGCCGGCTGATGAAAGAGGGCGGGGCGCAGATGGTGAAGCTGGAAGGAGGGGCCATGCAGCTGGAGACGGTGCGTCGCCTCGCCGGTCAGGGCATTCCGGTGTGCGCGCACCTTGGATTGCAGCCCCAGTCGGTGCACAAGCTGGGGGGGTACCGGGTGCAGGGGCGCGACCAGGAGAGCGCCCGGCGGATCCATGACGATGCCCTGGCGCTGCAGGATGCGGGCGCGGATCTGCTGCTGCTGGAGTGTGTTCCGGCATCGCTCGCTGCCCGGATCCGCGAT
>DRMK01000004.1 GCA_011322575.1 Gammaproteobacteria bacterium | reverse complement strand
TACTTGTGGAAACTGTCGCCCTCTATTACCAGGGGTTTTATCCCTTCACGGCGAAAGATGTGCTCAAAGGCGTTCTTGACGGTGGTAGTGCCTGCCCCGGAGGAGCCGGTCACGGCGATAACTGGATGTGCTACGGACATGGTAACTCTCCCCGTTGATTGTCTGTTACGAGGGTGCCGGCCCCAGGCAGACAGCCTCAAACCCAATATCGAAAGGGCATATTCTATAGAATCGGGCGCGGCAAGTCGCGCAAAACCTGCCGGGGGTCCCCAAAATCGAGTGGATGCCGGGGAGATCTGCCCTGGCAGGAAGGCCCTCTTGGTTCGACAAAAGCCGCCTATGGATCCGGTAGCGGTGGCGGCAGCTGCAGAAAGAAACCCTGTTCGGCGAGCGCCGCCACCACCTCATCACGGTCCACCCGCGCCAGCCTTCTTCCGGGCGGAAGCTCCAGATCCATGACATGCTCGCGCCGGCCCAGGGAGTCCAGCAGCCCGTCCGGCAGCCGCGAGAGATCCGGTTCGCCATCCACCATGGCCACATAGAGATAGGTCTCCGCCCTTCTGCTGCAGCGGTAGATGGCGCAACGCGGCGGGTCCGCATCGGGAGGTTGCGGCATCCTACGACACCCGCTCGAACAGCAGATCCCAAACCCCGTGCCCGAGCCGCCGCCCGCGCAGCTCGAACTTGGTGGGTGGACGTCCCCCCCGATCCGGCAGGAAACGCCCCGGCCCGGCCCGGTTGCGCAGCCCGGGAGCGCCCTCGAGCAGCTCCATCATCTGCCAGGCATACTCCTCCCAGTCGGTGGCCAGGTGGAACCATCCGCCCGGAGCCAGCCCCTGCCGCACCAGCTGGATGAATCCAGGCTGCACCATGCGCCGCTTCCGGTGCCGCTTCTTGGGCCAGGGGTCGGGGAAGAACAGCTGCACCCCGCTCAGGGAGCTGCCGGGGATGTTGTGCTGCAGTACCTGCAGCGCATCGCCGCGGATCAGCCGCAGGTTGTCCAGCTCCGCTTCGTGGGCGGCGCGCAGCAGGCGGCCGATGCCGGGGCGGTGGACCTCGATCCCCAGATAGTCGGTCTCGGGATGGGCCCGCGCCACCTCCAGCAGCGAGGCCCCGTCCCCGAAGCCGATCTCCAGGACGCGGGGCGCGCGGCGCCCAAAGATGGCCTCCAGATTGAGCGGCTGGTCACCGGTTTCGACGCCATACAGGGGCCAGAGGGTCTCCAGGGCGCGCCGCTGGGAGGGGGTGATGCGCCCCTCCCGCCTCACATAGCTGCGGATAGGCCGCCGGGGTGGCGACGCGGGGTGCTGCCCAGCCACCGGCACGAGATTCAGAAGAAGGTGCCGTCCAGCGGAGAGGAGGCGCTGGCGAAGCGCTTGCGCGGGATGCGCCCCGCCAGCCAGGCCTCGCGCCCCGCCTCCACCGCCTTGCGCATCGCCGCGGCCATCAGCACCGGGTTGCGGGCACCGGCAATGGCGGTATTCATCAATACCCCGTCACACCCCAGCTCCATGGCCACCGCGGCGTCCGAGGCGGTTCCCACCCCGGCGTCCACCAGCACCGGCACCTCCAGCTCCTCCACGATGGAGAGGATGTTGTAGGGGTTGCGGATCCCGAGCCCGGAGCCGATGGGGGCCGCCAGCGGCATTACCGCTACGCACCCCATCTCCGCGAAGCGGCGCGCCACGATCAGGTCGTCGTTGGTATATACCATCACCTTGAAACCCTCCGCGATCAGGGTCTCCGCGGCCTCCAGGGTCTGCAGAATGTCGGGGAACAGGGTCTTTTCGTCTCCCAGCACCTCCAGTTTCACCAGATCGTGACCATCCAGCAGTTCACGCGCCAGGCGGCAGGTGCGCACCGCGTCCGCGGCGCTGTAGCAGCCGGCAGTGTTGGGCAGGATGGTGTAGCGGTCCGGTGGCAGGACGTCGAGCAGGTTGGGCTCGTCCGGATCCTGTCCGATGTTGGAGCGGCGAATGGCGATGGTGACGATCTCTGCGCCACTGGCCTCGGTGGCCTGCCGGGTCTCCTCCAGATCGCGGTACTTGCCGGTACCCACCAGCAGGCGGGAGCGGTACTCCCGGCCAGCGATGACGAGAGGTTTGTCTGTAGGGGGCTGGCTGTTCGACATAGGGCGGTTCCAATAGTGCAACAGGCCGGCCATTATATATTGGGGCCTCCCCCAAAATCGAGTGGGCAGGGGGTAAATCACCGTTACCTGCGATCCGGTGACTACAAGGTTATAAATTAGGAAGGTCTTCCTCAAATCGTGTGGGTAAAATGGTAAATCATCCTTGACAGGCGGAATGCACGCCGGAAGATGGTCGGCAGAAGGGGATTGGGGACACTTTGGGATAGCCG
>DRMK01000003.1 GCA_011322575.1 Gammaproteobacteria bacterium | reverse complement strand
GGCTTTGCAGGCCGCTGCATAACCACTCTGCCACCCAGCCTTGGGGGGCGAAGGATCTGGCGGCGGCAGGCATGGGACACCGCCAAACAAAAAACCCCGGCACCGCCGAGGTCTGCAAAAATCTGGAGCGGGAAACGAGACTCGAACTCGCGACCCCAACCTTGGCAAGGTTGTGCTCTACCAACTGAGCTATTCCCGCTTGGCTGGCGAACTGCGTATTTTAGCGCCGCAGTTGCGGGTGTCAAGAGGGCCTGGCACCCTGGCAGCAGGGCGTTGGCTACCGCGAGCTCAGTTGGCGAGCACCTGGCTCCTCACCCGCTCATGCGGATGGACCAGCGTTGTTTTCCGGAGCTTCCGCCGCTCCATCACTCTCCTCTCCGTCAGGGCAACAGCGATACTCCTGGGCCTTGTCCAACAACTCGATCTCTCTTTCGAGCATTTTGTTTTCGAGGCGCTTGCGCTCCAGTTCCAGCTCTATCTCTTTCTGCAACGCCGGTTCACAGATATCGCATTGATCGCGACACCCCTTGACGAGAATACCGGGCGTAGGCAGAACCTCCTCCCGCTCCCAGGATAGCTCTGCAACATATTTATCCGCGGGTTTCCTGGTTTTGGCATCCAGGATCCCGGCCGAGACCAGATCTTCATCCACCGCTGCAATTGCCGCCTCGCGCAGCCTGATGTCGATGGGTTCGCGAGCCGCAGTGGCATAACCCAGGGCGGCGCTGTATGCCACGGTATTCGCGACAACGCCCAGCTTGGTGTCTGCCATACGCCGTTCGGTTGCGCTGGTGCGGGCCATATGCTCGATCTCCAGGCGATCCTTGCTGGTAGCGGGGATCACCTGAGGCAACACCTCGACCCGACCAGTGGTATCCACCGGAACGCGCTGATAGGCGCCGGTCGGCGCCACCGGATCCTCTACTCGGCGCTCGATGGCAACCAGCTTGAAGCGGACGGTCTGCAGTTTGTTGATCTTGTAAAACAGGTAGGTCACCGCACTGCATTTGTTGGGGTTACTGAATACCCGCGAGGAGGATTCGTAATGTGCCTCGGACTCCCCTTCCGCATGTTTGCGCTGGGCCACCTCGCCTATCGTAGTGCTGCTCTTGGCGCGCACTCCAGCGGCAACATAGCGTGATGCCGCCTCGCTGTGCCGCGACAGGCTGCGTGAAAAGGAGTACATCGAACTGGAATCGTAACTTCCACCACCGCCCCCACCACCGATATCGATGATGCCAAAAATTGAAACACTTAAGCCGCCGCCACCCTCGGCCCAGGACTCCTCGTAGGAGGATGTGGACGAGCCGCTTTCATTGATAGTGAGATTGCTCATCGCCTGAGCCATGCCGGCGGTATAGAATGACTCTTCCGACGTTGTTTCATGACGATAGGAGAGATTGGTTTCACTATCATAAGACCAGCGGCTGTGCCGATCACTGGTGAACAGGCGCACCTTCTCACCGGGTAACAGGGTAGTGGTATATATAGGATCCCCCAGAACCAATGGGCCCGAACAGCGCTCCAGGCGGAAATGGAGCACCACCTCAACCGGCACCACCTGCCGTTTGTCCTCTCCTACACGGGGACGGAACGGTAGTCGGTAGCGGAGATTCAGGGTGTCGCAGACGGGTCGCCGCTCGAGATCCGGGCAGCACTCCAGGTCGGAAACTTTTGATATAGCTGTTTTTTCAGCCATCGTTCTATCTCCATTGCAGCAAAGAACAGTTGAAACACACTAGTACTCCGTCAATGCGATAACTTGGCGGAGTACTAGTAGCTTAGTTAGCTGGCTTTCAGGCTGTTAGGACTATTTTGAAAAAGAGTGGTACTTTTCTGTTGCTGCTGTTTTGGGGGGGCAATCCAGGCTACCGGTTGGGATACCCACCGGAGTGGTGGTCCCTGTGGTGCAGGTTTTTCCTGTTCCCTTCGCACTCGGCATGTCTCTCGTGGTAGCGCAGCGGGCTCACTCCGACGATGCGCCGGAAGATGCGGGTGAAGTAAGAAGGATCGCGAAAACCCACCGTGTAGGCAATATCCCTCACCAATACTTCGGGGCGTCGCAGCAGCTCCCGAGCCTTGCTAATGCGATATTCAAGAAGATACCTGCGAAACGTGGTACCGTGCTCCTTTTTGAATGCGCGGCTGAACACGCAGGTCTTCATGCCACAAAGCTGTGCCACATGCTCCTCATAGATCTTCTCATGGTAGTGATTTTCCACAAAATACTCCGCTGGAAGCGTCACTTTTCTGTGCAATTTGTAGAACCTCAGATCGGGTGGAATAGGATTGTCCCGTTGGCCATACTGCCCCCCGTAGCGCATCGACAAAGAATTTTCCACGCTCCTCCGCAGGTCTAGAGGCGTCAGCGGCTTGACCAGATAGTCCCAAATGCGATTCCGCAGCGCCCACACGGCTAGCGCCTCAGAGTGTTGTTCGGTCAACAT
>DRMK01000002.1 GCA_011322575.1 Gammaproteobacteria bacterium | reverse complement strand
TTGGGGCTTTCCCGTATACTGTTACCGTTGAGCTGTTCCACTCTGGTAGCGGGTTGTGATTGCCGAATTTTATCCTTACATAAAAGCGCTACATGTCACCTGTGTGGTGATCTCCATCTCCCTGTTTCTGCTGCGCAGCATCTGGACCCTGCGGGGTTCTCCCATGCTCTCCTCTCCCTGGGCGCGCAAGGTGCCGCACTATGTGGATACGGTACTGTTCACGGCGGCGATCATGTTGACCACGATTATTCACCAGTACCCGCTGCAGGCGTCGTGGCTCACCGCCAAGGTGGGCGGCCTGCTGGCGCACATCGGGTTCGGTCTGGTGTTCTTCCACTACAAAGGTAGCTGGGCGGTGCGCAAGGCGGCGTTGGCGGCCTCGCTGTTCTCCTTTGCATACATCGTGGGGGTGGCCCTGACCCGCAATCCTCTTTTGGCGGGATGAGCGCCGGGCCCGTTTGAAACATTCGGGTGAGACGCCTCCTGGCTCAGGGCAGCATACGTTCGCCCCGGAACAGATCGGCGATCTCCTCGCGGCTGCGGATCTCGTGGATCTGGTCACCATCCACCAGCAGTTCGGCGGGGCGGGGGCGGGAGTTGTAGTTGGAGCTCATGGTGAAGCCGTAGGCACCGGCGGAGCGTATCGCCAGCAGATCCCCCTGCTCCAGCACCAGATCACGATCCCTGCCCAAAAGGTCGCCGGTTTCGCACACCGGGCCCACCAGGTCGTAGCGAACCGGGCTGCCCCGCCGCGGGCGCACCGGAACTACTGTGTGCCAGGCCTGGTAGAGAGCCGGGCGCATCAGGTCGTTCATCGCCGCGTCCAGGATGGCGAAGTTCCTGTGGCCGGTGTGCTTGAGATATTCCACTCTGGTGAGCAGGATGCCGGCGTTTCCGGCGATGGCGCGCCCCGGCTCCAGGATCAGCCGCAGCTTCCGTCCCCCCATGGCATCCAGTACGGCAGCGGCGTACTGGTCCGGCAGCGGCGGTGTTTCATCGTGGTAGGTGATCCCCAGTCCGCCCCCCAGATTCAGGTGGCGCAGGGTGATTCCCTCCTGCTCCAGGCGATCCACCAGCTCCAGGATCCGCTGCAGGGCATCGAGAAAGGGGGTGGTGTCCGTCAGCTGCGAGCCGATGTGGCAGGCCACACCCAGGATCCGGATGTTTCCGAGGGTGGCGGCTCTCCGGTAGAGTTCAGGAGCCCGCTCGATCCCTATGCCGAACTTGTTCTCCTTCAGTCCCGTGGAGATATACGGGTGGGTGTTGGGATCCACGTCAGGGTTTACCCGTAGCGAGACGGGAGCAACACTCCCCGTCTGCCGCGCCTCCTCCTGGATGCGCAGCAGCTCCGCTTCCGATTCCACGTTGAAACAGTGGATCCCGACCCGGAGCGCGCGGCGGATCTCGTCGGCCCGCTTGCCCACCCCGGAGAACACTACCCTGGCCGGGTCCCCTCCTGCCTGCAGTACCCGCTCCAGCTCCCCCACCGAGACCACGTCGAAACCGGAACCCAGGCGCGCCAGCAGGTTCAGGATGGCCAGGTTGGAGTTGGCCTTTACTGCGTAGCAGATCAGGTGATCATGTCCCTCCAGCGCCCGGTCGAATGCGCGCCAGTGGCGCTCCAGGGTGGCGCGCGAGTAGATGTAGGCCGGAGTGCCCCATCGGGCCGCAATCCGCGCCAGGTCTACTTGCTCGGCGAACAGGCGGCCGTCCCGGTACTGGAAATGATCCATGGTGAGAATTCACCTCTGTTGCTGGTGCTGCCCGGGCACGTCCGGCAGATAGAGTGGACCCTTCTGGCCGCAGCCATGCAGCATGCCTGTAGCCAGCAGGAGCAGCACCACTGCCATTACCGACCGGGTATATCCGTTGTTCGCGCTCATCCTGCTAGTACTCATTCAAGGTAATAAATCAGGATTCAGTTGGAGGGACGCTGAATCCTGATTGGTTCTTCCTCAAATCGTGTGGGCGAAATGGTAAATCATCCTTGACAGGCGGAATGCACGCCACATACTCGGTAACCAGAAGGGGATTGGGGCCGTCTGGCC
>DRMK01000001.1 GCA_011322575.1 Gammaproteobacteria bacterium | reverse complement strand
CCTCAACTATATGCTCATTTGCTGGAAGCGCCGTGATCCGCCAGTCCTCCCCCACCGCGCGGATCTCCCGGATCTTCAGCGGAATACGCTGCTCCATGCTCTCCAGTCCCGGCAGATGAAACAGCCCCCTGGCCCGATCCCCCATCAGGTGCGGGGCCAGATAGATTACCAGCTCGTCGATCAATCCGGCCCGCAGCATGGCCCCGCTCAGGGTGGCCCCTGCCTCCAGCAGGAGCTCGTTGACCTCCCGCTGCGCCAGCTGACGCAGCACCTCGACCAGATCCAGCCCGCTGTCGTGGGCCGGCACGACAACCAGCTCCGCGCCGCGGGCGGCCAGTCTCTTGTCTTCTCCACCCTCCCCGCTGGAGGTAAACACCATGACCTTTCCCGGGCCCTTCAACAGCCGCGCCCCGCCGGGGATGCGCAGCTTTCGGTCCAGCACCACCCGCAGCGGCTGGCGCGGCGCCCCGCCCAGCTCCGCGAGACGCACATCCAGCGCCGGGTCGTCCGCCAGCACCGTGCCGATCCCGGTCATGACGGCGGAGCTGCGGGCCCGCAGCCGCTGCACATCTTCGCGCGCCTGGACGGAGGTGATCCACTTGCTCTCCCCGCTCGCCATGGCGGTGCGCCCGTCCAGGCTCATGGCCAGCTTGCAGCGCACCCAGGGCCGCCCGCGCCGCATGCGGCTGGTGAAACCCGGGTTGAGCCGCTCCGCCTGCTCCCGGAGCAGCCCGCACTCCACCCGGATCCCGGCCGCGCGCAACTGCGCCAGCCCCTTTCCCTCCACCTCCGGGTTGGGATCCTCCATGGCGGCCACCACACGATCCACTCCGGCGGAGATCAGCGCATCACAGCAGGGGGGGGTCCTGCCGTGGTGGCAGCAGGGCTCCAGGGTGACGTACACGGTGGCACCGCGGGCCTCCCCGCCAGCCTGGCGCAGGGCGTGGATCTCGGCGTGCGGCTCCCCGGCGCGCCGGTGCCACCCCTCGCCGACCACCCGGCCACCCTTCACCACCACCGCCCCCACGCGCGGATTGGGATCGGTGCTGTAGAGCCCACGCCGCGCAAGCTGCAGCGCCCGCGCCATGAACCGCTGGTCAGCGCTCTGCGTCATCATTCACCATACTACAGGGACGTGCTAACATGGGGCAGATTCGAGACAAAAAAGTTGATGGTACCGCAGCGAGGCACAATACTCCATGGACCAGACCAGTAACTCCCCGGAGCGCAGGCGCTTCACCCGCATCCCCTTCTCCACCAGGGTCATCTTCTCCAACAGCTCCGGGATCTGGCATGGGGAGCTGCTGGACATCTCCCTGCACGGGCTGCTGATGTCACGCCCCGACAACTGGGACGAAGGGGCCGGCGGCGCCTGCCGCATCACCGTGGCGCTGGAGCGGGGAGGGCCGGAGATCAACGTGGAGGGCCGCCTGGTCCACGCCGGGGAGCGGTTCTTCGGCCTCCGTTTCGAGCAGATGGATCTGCCCAGCGCCACCCATCTGCGCAGGCTGATCGCCCTGAACCTCGGGGACGAACGGCTGCTGGAGCGGGAGCTGGCCGAGCTGATCAAGGCGCATGGAGAAACCTGAGCCCCGCCATGCAGACCATCATCCTGCCGGTCACCCCCCTAGAGCAGAACTGCACCCTGCTATGCTGTGAACAGAGCGGCCGCGCTGCGGTGGTGGACCCCGGTGGCGAGGTGGAGCGCATCCTGCAAGCGGCCCAGGATGGCGGCGTGGAGATCGAGAAGCTGCTCATCACCCACGGCCACTTCGACCACATCGGCGGGGCCGCAGAGCTGGCTGAGCGGCTCGGGGTGCCCATCGAGGGCCCGCAGCTCTCCGACCGGTTCCTGATCGACTCCCTGCCGCAACAGTGCCAGGCGTACGGCTTTCCCCCGGCCTCCCCGTTCACACCGCAGCGCTGGCTGGAACATGGCGATACGGTGCGGTTCGGCGCCCAGCAGCTGGAGGTGCTGCACTGCCCCGGTCACACCCCGGGGCACATCGCGCTGTTCCACCGCCAGGAGGGGTTGGCGCTGGTGGGGGACATACTGTTCCGGGGCTCCATAGGGCGCACCGATCTGCCCGGCGGAGACCACGATACCCTGCTGCGCTCCATACATGAACGGCTCCTGCCGCTGGGAGACGGGGTGCGCTTCATTCCGGGGCATGGCCCGGTCTCCACCTTCGGCGAGGAGCGCGCCACCAATCCGTTCCTGTGACGGGAGCCGCCCCGCCTCCGCAACGCCGCCCC
Source organism: Gammaproteobacteria bacterium (assembly GCA_011322575.1). GTDB lineage: Bacteria > Pseudomonadota > Gammaproteobacteria > Thiohalospirales > Thiohalospiraceae > DRMK01. Next base: position 913 of record DRMK01000001.1, on the reverse strand, counting down.
ATGGACCGCACCGCCCTCCAGATCCTGCGCAGCACCTTCGGTTACGACCGCTTCCGCCCCCACCAGGAGGAAATCATCCAGCACCTGATCGGTGGTGGAGATGCGCTGGTGCTGATGCCCACCGGCGGAGGCAAATCGCTCTGCTACCAGATCCCCGCCATGGTGCGCAGCGGCACCGGAATCGTGGTGTCCCCCCTCATCGCGCTGATGCAGGATCAGGTGCAGACCCTGACCCAGTACGGGGTAAGGGCGGCGTTTCTCAACTCCACCCTCGATCCGGGCGCGGCGCGCGGTATCGAACGGCAGCTGCTGGAGGGGACGCTGGATCTGCTCTACGTGGCTCCGGAGAGGCTGCTGATGCCGCACACGCTGGAGCTGCTGGAGCGGGCGGAGCTGGCGCTGTTCGCTATCGACGAGGCGCACTGCGTATCCCAGTGGGGACACGATTTCCGCCCCGAGTATATCCAGCTCTCCATCCTGCCAGAGCGTTTTCCGGGGGTACCACGCATCGCCCTCACCGCCACCGCCGACGAGATCACCAGGCGGGACATTCTGCGGCGCCTGGCGCTGGAGGATGGCAGGGCGTTCGTCAGCGGCTTCGATCGCCCCAACATCCGCTACCGGATCGCCGAAAAACGCAGCGCCCGCGAACAGCTGCTGCGCTTTCTGGAGAACGAACACCAGGGAGATGCCGGCATCGTCTACTGCCTGTCGCGCAAGAAGGTGGAGGAGACCGCCGCGTGGCTCACCGAACAGGGCTGGACGGCCCTGCCCTACCACGCCGGCCTGCCGGCTGACGTGCGCCAGCGCAACCAGGCACGCTTCCTCAACGAGGAGGGCGTGATCATGGTCGCCACCATCGCCTTCGGCATGGGGATCGACAAGCCGGACGTACGCTTCGTCGCCCACCTGG